>JAYTEU010000145.1:0-10404 GCA_043734985.1 Chthonomonadaceae bacterium | reverse complement strand
GCGGACCGCCTCGCCCTGGATCTGCGCCTGGGCTTTCAGGCCCGACTCCTTTATCTTGCGCACGAGCGCCTTGGCATCGTCCGTCGGTATTCCCTGGCGGAGCGTGATCGTCTGGCGCGCCGCCCCGGCTGAAGCCGCCTCGATCTTCCCGTACTCCAGGGATTTTAGCGAGACGTTCCGCTTAGCAAGCTTCCCCCGCAATACATCAAGCACCATTTCAAGGTGAAACTCGTCGTCCGAAAAAATCTTGAGCTGATTGCCCTCAAGATCGAACTTCGTCTTAGTATTCCTGAAATCGTAGCGGTTGGCGATATCTCGCTCCGCCTGGTCGATTGCATTCTTTACTTCGGTCAAGTCCACCTTCGACACGACATCGAATGAGAATTCACTTGCCATGGGTTAGCTATCCTCCCAGTCTCATCTTGCAGCCCTGGAGAAGCCCCTCCACGGTCAGCTTAAGGGAAGTGAGCGCGTCCTCGATCTGTCGAACCTCTGGAAGCGGGACCACGCTGACGTCGAGCCCTGACAGGGACGGCAGGAACTCGACTATGCGCTGGGCATAGGGCGACGTCCGTGCAGGTCCGCTTCCAACGTCGATACCGCTCAGGAAGTCGCCCGCCGGATCGCTGTCCTGGAAGAAACGCGCCAGGTGATCGGCCGGAGAGTCTAGTATCTCCTGGGTCTTGTCCGGGCGCTTCTTCAGCGCTCTAACCAGATTGCCGGTATCCTCGGAATTCAACTTGTCGTCCCGAATTCGATCGACTACGGCGGATTGCAGGTCCGGCTCCTCGTTTAGCTGCTTTAGAAATCGAGCATGCTTCTCCGTTACCTGTCCGTCCGAAGGGCGATTGGGGCTGGAGACCACTGATTCGCCGATGTCCTCCGGCAGCGCCAGCAGATCGAGCAGATAGCCCACGGTGCGCTCCGACAGTCCTAGGCGCCGCGACAGCTCCCGGTTGGTAAGGTTCAGAGTGGTTTTGACATGAAGGATGCCTTTGGCCTTCTCCAGCGGCTGCAGATCCTCGCGCTGAAGGTTCTCTATCAGTTGAACGGTCAGCCGCTCATCGTCCTTCAAGTCCTTGATGACGCACGGAATGTCCGCCACCTTCGCAAGCTTGGCGGCGCGCCAGCGTCGTTCACCCGTTACTATCCGGTAATGCCCGTCCTCATTCGCGCTCGTAACGGTAATGGGACTCAGCATTCCATGCTGTCGTATGCTGTCCGCAAGGCCCTGAAGACTCTCTTCACTATGGTGCTTGCGGGGCTGCAACGGATCTTCTGAGATTCGTCGCGTCTCAATCTGTAGAACTTCCAACGTTGCAAGACCTCCCATTCGTATAAACAGATGCGCCGCACACACGTGAAGCGCCATTCTAACAGCCGGAAATAATTGCGTCTCAAAAACTTCTATATTACTGTACGGACGGCTACTAATATGAGCATAGGCTGCATATTATGGCTTATGAACGCACACATGTCAATGAATATCCGGCGGTCCGGGCGGCGCATAAACCAGGCGCTGATATTCCAGATAACATGCTAATAATACTTGACAAGTTTCTCGATAGGCAAGTATAATTTCCATAATAGCTTCGTCACACAAAGTTCCAATTCCAAACTAATTCCAAACTAACCAACGGATCACAAAACATGTCCGAACTACCGGTCAAGCGACGTGGCGTTACAAATCTAAAACGACGCGCCTTGGTTCGTTCCGCTAGTGACGCTTTGATGTTAATCTCCACGGAATTTCCCGCGCATGACGGCACGCCGCCGCCGATTGTGCAGATCCTTAGACCGAATTCCTCCAAGCCCACCGCGACTCGCATCCTTGTCGTAGACGACGACGACCAGGTTTGCGAGCTGCTCTCACACGTTCTTATTCGCTCACACTACCACGTGGATTGTGCATCGAGCGGTGAGCAGGCGCTCACAATTCTATGTCAGCGACAATTCGACATGGTCGTCTGCGACATGCACCTTGGTGGTATGACGGGGCTGGACCTCGCCGGGATCGCTTTCAGTCTCTACCCACACATCCCGTTTGTTCTCATGACCGCCCGCCGCGACCCCGACCTTATGCGCACCGCGCTTCGACGGGGAATCGTCGACTTTCTCCCCAAGCCGTTCGAATTTGAAAATATCCCCATAATAATCGAGCGTAATCTTGAACGCCGCGCACTGAACGAGGAGCAGGCGGAATCTCATAGGCACAGTCAGATTTTCTCAAATGTTCAAGTACTCGCCGCGGCCATCGATGCGAAAGAGCCCTACACCGCGCAGCACTCCAGGCGCGTTGCGCGTTTTGCCGTGGCAGCCGCCGAAGCCATGGGGCTGACGGCTGCCGAACTGCCGCATGTGGAGTGGGCAGCCCAGGTCCACGATGTCGGAAAGATCGCCACGCCGGACCATATCCTGCTCAAGGCCGGACCGCTCTCCGAAGAGGAGTGGAGTGTCGTTCGCCGGCATCCCGTCAAAGGCGCGGAAATCGTCGCCGGCATCCAGCATCTTGGGGGAGTCGCCGCTGTAGTCCGCAGCCACCACGAACGTATCGATGGCAAGGGCTATCCGGACGGACTGAGCGGCGACCAGATTCCCATCCAGTCACGAATCATCGCCGTTGCGGATGCCTTCGAAGTGATGACCTCAAACCGTGTATACAGGGCAAGGTTAAGTATCGATGAGGCAGTACGCCAGCTCCGGGCCGGCGCGAACACGCAGTTCGATACCGCCGTCGTCTCAGCATTCGTCGCCCTTCCCGCCGATCTCCTCAACTAGTCGCGGGCCACTTCCAATCCGACCCCGGCGTGCTCATGGGGCAGGACGATATCATGCGCCACAACTGAATTTATACCGCAATTCACCCGGTTCCGACCGGATCGCTTGGCCTGATACAGCGCAGCGTCGGCGATTTCAATCAGGTTTGCCTCCAGTATCGCCTCGTCCGGAAACACCGACACTCCAATGCTCATCGTAACCCCGATCGTCTCGCCGTTCGGCAGGGTGCAGGGGGAGTTCTCAACCGCTTCCCGAAGTCTCTCGGCGAGCACGAGCGCCGCCACTACTTCCGTCTCCGGGCAAACCACCACGAACTCTTCGCCTCCATACCGCGCGGGGCTATCGATCGATCTAACGTGCTCTTGCACCACCTTCGCCACATGCCGCAGCACCTCGTCCCCAGCGGGATGGCCCTGCTCATCGTTCACGCGCTTAAACCGATCCACGTCGAGAATGAGCAGTGAAACAGGATGCCCATACCTGGCTGCCCGCTCGCACTCGTCATGAAGGTTCCGGCGAAACGACCGATAGTTCGGCAGCCCGGTCATGGGGTCGCTGTAGGCCAGCTTAGCAAGCTCTTCCTGTATCCGCACCCGCTCCAGGGGAAGCGCAAGGCCTTTGGCAAAGGTCGTCAGCCAATCCAGATCGCCCGCAGAGAGATTGGGCTCGGAATCGAAGCCGAGCACCAGCGTGGAGGTATGGGTGTTATTCGGTAACGTAACCGCAACCGTTGTGCTCGCCCGACAGCCCGGAAGAAATGCGCGGAAGTCGGAAACTCCTGAATCCGGGAACACGTTCTCGCATCGGGCTGGGCCGGAAGTCCGGTGATCCATCAGTGCGGCTTGGTCGAACGCCTCCGGCAGTGAGTTGGCCGCGCAATTGCCGGCAACTCGCCAGGCGGAACGCGCCTGCCCGTCGCCTGCGGGAACCAGCGCCGCGGAAGTAAACGGATATTGCTGTCGGAGCGCGTCCAGCACAAGACCGACCGCACATTGCAGCGTTTCCGATTCGGTAACACGGATAGTCACGCGGTGAAGCTCATCAGCCTCCTGCAGTCGGCGGGTAAGAGTGGCCTGGCCGGAATGCAGCCGGGTGATGTATACGGCCATGCAGGTCGCCGCCAACGTGACCATCACCGTACCTGCGAAGAGGGGAGCGAAAGCCGGAATGAGGGCTGTCTTAAACAACCCGTCGAACATCCATCCTACCGTAAACAAGAGTGGAAGAGAAACCAGTACCCATCGACCATGTCTTGCGCCACCGGGCAACAGAGAACGAAGTACCGCCATTTCCAAGCCTCCCGCCAACCAAATTTGGTAAAGCTGTACCATTATAGCAGACATATGTACAGTATGCTACATAATGGCAACAGTTTTACTAGAAATTAGTCGACTAGCAAAAGAACTGGGCTTGACTTCTTAATTTTGCACAATCTCTTAGCGCATTTTGTCCGGAGGCGGGTGCCCTCAGGGTGCAGCCGCATGCCCATTTGCCGGGTCGTTTATCGGCCCGGCTCCGCATGCGCCAGTTTCCGGCTGGCAAGTTCCCACTGGGCGCGAACCGCCTCCGGCGCGGCCCCGCCTCGCGAGCGCCGTGCCGCCACACTGGCTTCGACGGTCAGTTGGGCGAGCGCGGCTTCCGGTTCCGCCGCGAGGAGCGGATGGAAGGCGGAGATCGCATCCGCGCTAAGCGTTTCCAGCGTCGTGCCCGACTCCAGGCAGTGCCGTACGATACGCCCGACTATCTCGTGCGCCTCGCGAAACGGCAGTCCCGCCCGTACAAGGTAATCCGCAAGGTCGGTCGCCGTGGAAAAGTCGCCGAGCGTTGCGGCGCGCATACGCTCTGACCGGAACCTGGCTGTCGCCAGTGTCTTCTCCATTGCGGGAACCACGACGAGCACCGTATCGATCGCGTCGAAAAGGGGCTCCTTGTCCTCCTGCATGTCCTTATTGTAGGCCAGAGGCAGACCCTTCATAAGTGTAAGGAGCGCCATTAGATCGCCATACACCCGGCCCGTCTTGCCCCGTGCCAGCTCCGCCACATCCGGGTTCTTTTTCTGCGGCATAATGCTGCTGCCCGTCGTCACGGAGTCGTCCAGAGTCACAAACCCGAACTCCGGGCTGTTCCAGAGGATGATCTCCTCGGCGAGCCGCGAAAGGTGCATCATAAGGATGCTTGCCGCCGAAACAAGCTCGATGGCGAAGTCGCGGTCGGAAACGGCATCCAGGCTGTTCTCCAGCAGGGCATCGAATCCAAGGGCGATCCGGACTTGTTCCCGGTCGATGGGGAAGCCGGTGCCGGCCATCGCGCCCGCACCGAGCGGAAGCCGGTTGATGCGCCGCTCCGCGTCCGTGATTCGCTCGCGGTCTCGGTCCAGCATCCAGAAGTACGCCAGAAGATGGTGGGCCAGTACGATGGGCTGGGCGTGCTGAAGGTGGGTATAGCCCGGCAGAACCGTGTCGAAATGGTGACCGGCCTGGTCCAGCAGCGTCCGCTGGAGTTTGTCGATTGCGCTCTCGATCTCCACGCATTCGTCGCGCAAATATAGCCGGATATCGGTTGCGATCTGGTCGTTTCGGCTGCGCGCGGTATGCAGTTTTCCCGCGACGGGGCCGATCCGCTCGCGCAGAAGTCCCTCGACGGCGGTATGCACATCCTCCGCATCGGCGGGAAGCTCCAGTGCGCCGGATTCGATATCCTCGAACAGCCCTTGAAGTCCGTCGGCGATCTCGCTGGCCTCTCCGGTCGAGATAATGCCGGTCGTTCCCAGCATCATCACATGCGCGATACTGCCGCGAATGTCCTGCCGCCACAGCCGTGCGTCGAACGCAAGGGAGTTGTTCAGGCGCTCGATCAGCGCGTCGGTGACGCCCTCGAATCGCCCGCCCCAGAGCTTTTGCATCGCCTACTCCGCCTTCTTGCCGAGGAGGGGTAGGGCGGACGCGCCGGAGAGCGCGAGATTTCCCTTATACTTGAGGTGGAAGTATTGGCGCGACTGCATCCCGTGCGCCTTCACCGCCCCGAGCGATTCGGACTGGTTAAAGGTTTTACTGTCGAACGAGGCGAGGTCGGCGTTGTAGAGCGCAAACTCGCTCTCACGGCCGATAACCACCGCGCTTCCCTTCGCCAGCCGCAGATTGACGGTCCCGGTGACGCGCTCCTGGATCTTGTTAATGAACGCCTCCAGGTCCTCCTTGAGCGGGTCAAGCCACAGCCCTTTGTAAGCGATCTCGCCCCATTCGCGATCGACCGAAGCCTTGAACTTAAGCTCGCCCTGCGTGCAGACCAGAGCCTCCAACGCCTTGTGCGCCGTAAGCAGCGCGACGGCCGCCGGGCACTCGTAGTTCTCGCGAACCTTCAGGCCGAGCATCCGGTCTTCCATAATATCGAGCCGCCCGACGCCATGCTCTCCGGCGATGGCGTTCATCTTGACGACCAGTTCGTAAGGCGTCATCCTCTCGCCGTCGATCGCGACAGGCACTCCGTTTTCAAATTCGATCTTAAGAATACGCGCTTCGTTCGGGCAGTTCGCGAGTGCCCGGGTCCACTGGAATATCTCCTCCGGCGGCGCGAAATCGGGCTCCTCTAGCCGTCCCCCCTCGACGCTTCGGCCCCAGAGGTTCTCGTCGATCGACCAGATCTTATCCTTGGTATGCGGTATATCCAGCCCGTGCGTATTCGCATACTCGATCTCTTCGCTGCGCGTCCACGGCTCGCGGCTGCCATCCGGCATTCGCCGCCCCTCGCGCATAGGTGCGATGATCTCCGCGTCCGGCATCAGCGTCCGCATGATATATTCCAGCCGAAACTGGTCGTTACCCTTGCCGGTACAGCCGTGCCCGAACGCATTCGCGCCAAGTTCCTGCGCCTTCTCGACGGCCTTCAGCGCGATCAGCGGCCGGGCAATACTCGTGGAGATAGGGTAGCCCTGATAATCCCCGTTCGCCCGCAGCGAGGGCCAGCAGAAATGTTCGACGAACAGCTCCCGCGCATCGAGCGTGTAGTGCTCCGTGCCCAGGCTGGTCGCCCGCCGCTCCGCCTCATCGATATCCGCCCTCGGCTGCCCGACGTCCACCGTGACGGTGATCACATGATCGAACCCATACTCTTCTTTCATAAGCGGAATACAAACCGAAGTATCCAACCCGCCCGAATAAACCAGAACTATCTTTTTCATCACTATTCCTCAATAATATCGACCCGAATCGTATTCGCTGTGGCGCGAATGGCGTGGGACTGAAGTCCTCGCCACTTGAAAACGCTAAGTCCGCCTTCGCGGACTCGATTTTCAGTCCGCGAAGGCCGGGTGCCCTTTGGGCGATTATGTTCTCGAAAGCGGAGGACTTTAGTCCCACGGACTCCCGTGGGGGTGAGGGTCTCAAATCCCCACCATCAACGCGATCAGCGCCTTCTGCGTGTGCATACGGTTCTCCGCCTGATCCATAATCACGGTGCGGTGCTTCTCGTAAACCTCTTCGCTGACTTCCTCGCCGCTATGCGCGGGCAGGCAGTGCAGCACGATCGCATCCGGCTTCGCCTGAGCCATCAACTCCGCGTTGATCTGGTACGGCGCAAAGACCTTCAGCCGCTCTGCCCGCTCCTCCTCCTGGCCCATGCTCGTCCATACATCCGTGTACAGCGCATCTGCATCGGCAGCGGCTTCGACAGGGTCCGTCACAATGGCGATCTTAGCACCCGAAGTCACTGCGGCCTCTTCGGCCATTCGGACATATTCCGGATCGGGCAGATACCCATCCGGACAGGCCGCCGATAAGTTTACCCCCATTTTAGCGCAGGCGAGGAGAAGGGCGTGGAGCACGTTGTTGCCGTCGCCTATATAGGCGACCTTCAGGCCGTTGCCGAGCGCGCCCTTTTGCTCCTCCAGCGTCAGCAGATCCGCAAATGCCTGGATCGGATGTTCCCGGTCGCTCAGCGCATTGATCACCGGTACCGTCGCAAACTTCGCAAGCTCCTCCACCGTTTCATGCCGGAAGACGCGCGCGGAGATAACATCGACCCAGCGCGAGAGCGCCAGCGCGACGTCGGCCACCGGTTCGCGCGTTCCCAGCCCGATGTCCGAAGGAGCCAGGTAGATAGCATGACCGCCAAGGTGGACCATTCCCGCCTCGAAGCTCACGCGCGTTCGGAGCGAAGGCTTCTCAAAGATCATCCCGAGCGTTCGCGGCGACTTCCAGCGAACGGCCTTATCTCGGTCCTTTTGCATCGCTTTTAACGCGGTCGCCACGGAAAGTACCGAATCGAACTGCTTCCAGGAAACATCAGCGAGCGTGATCAGCGACCGGTTAAGCCACCCGTGATCTTCGCGCACCATAAGGAGCGCTTCCCGGGTGGACACCGGATGCGTTCCGCGCCCGGCCCGATACGCCCCGCTGCTCCCAAGTTCCGCCTTCGAAGACAATGGCGAATCGTCATCCTGAAATTCCCGAACAGACCTGCGCGTATCCTCAAGGCCGACGTCCAGCTTCGCAAGCACACGGCCCGCCATTCCCTCGCCCTCGCGGATAAGCCCCAGCAGAAGATGCTCCGTTCCGATATACTTGACCTGAAGCTGCCGTGCCTCATCGTAAGCAAGGTCGATGACCCGCTTGGCTCGCGGCGTCAACTGCATGTCCTGGCCCAGGCGACCGTCACCGCGAGTCACCTGGCGTTCAATCTCACTGCGTATTCGACCGAGAGATACACCCATCCTATCGAGTATGCGAGCGGCCACGCTGTCTTTTTCCCGCACAAGACCTAAAAGCATGTGCTCGGTCGAGACATAGTTCTCGCCTAATCGCCCGGCTTCTGCCTGCGCTTCCCAGATCATGCGCCGAGCCCTCTCGGTGAACCTGTTCCAGAAGATAGTGGCGTCCGGCTTCCGCAATTTCTCCAACTCCTCGGGGTTAGGTACTGGTGGAGGTGCAACCGGGGTCTCGTCCGCTTTATATTGGGTGTCATCGCGGCTCGATATTGCGCGAACCGCCTCCCGCGCACGATCCAGCTCAACGCCCAGTCGCACAAGTACCAATGACGCGACGCCCGTATGCAGCAGTCCAAGAAGTAGGTGCTCGGTACCGATGAAAGTGCAGCCAAGCGCGGCCGCCTCTTCAGCGGCATGGTCGATTGATTGCTTTCCCTGCGGCGTCAACTGCATATCTTGCCCGAGCTTCCCGGTCCCTCGAACCAGATGGGTCTCTACCACGTGGCGAACCTGTCCAATTGAAACGCCGAACGTAGCCAGGACCTTTGCCGCGACTGTGTCAGCTTCACGGACCAGCCCCAGCAGCAGGTGCTCCGTGCCGACATCGCCCGTGCCGACTTGTCCAGCCGCTTCCTGAGCATAGTACACCACTCTCCGCGCCCGCTCCGTAAATCGCTGCCACATCACCGTCTCCCGATATCCGCTCAGAATCCGAAATTACGAAACGAACCCAATTCGATGCCTAGCCCAACGCGCCGGATTAAGATACGGCTACCGGATCCGGGTGTTGAAAACACCCGGCAGCAAAGTACAAGTGTCCTGCGGACACAATCCTTCTAACAAGGCGGCTCTCTCCCTCTGGAGGACGGTCGCTTTTGCGGGTACCCTCCGGGTTTGCGGGTGTTTTCAACTCCTAGCCAACGCCGCCGGGCACGATTTCGCCGGCAGTATCGATAAACTACGTAAGAATAATGAACTCCGGCCTGTACCGGCGCTATTCGTCCAGCGCAGTTTTAAGCGCCGCGACGACCCGATCGCAATCCGCAGTCGTGACCACCAGCGGCGGCACGAACCGTAGTGTATGGTCGCCGGTGGCGTTGGCGACGATTCCTTGGTCGAATAGAGAGCGATTCACCGCTTTCGCATCCGATCTGGCAAGGTCTACGCCGATCATTAGGCCTCGGCCGCGAACGGCGGTGATCGCCCCGTTGACCGTGCGGCTCAGATTGCAGAGCGCATCCCTGAAGTGGGCTCCGACCAGTGCGGCGTTCTGCATCAGCCGTTCGTCCTCGATCACATCCAGGGTAGCAAGCGCGGCGGCACAGGCCAGCGGCTGTCCGGCGAAGGTCGAGCCATGGTCGCCCGGAACTAGCGTCTCTGCCGCGGAGCCGCGGGCGAGGCAGCAGCCCATTGGGAACCCGTCGGCGATGCCCTTGGCCAGCGTCACGATATCCGCCTCAACTCCCACGCCCTGGCTTGCAAGGAACGTCCCGGTCCGGCCGAGCCCGCACTGGATCTCGTCGAAGATCAGCAGAACCTCCGCCTCTTCGCAGAGCGCCCTTACGCCGGCTAGGAACGCCGGATCGGCTAGGTGAACGCCGCTCTCGCCCTGGATCGGCTCCAGCAGCACCGCGCACGTCTGATCCGAGATCAGGTCGTCCAGCGCGGCAAGGTCGTTCAACGGCGCATAGTCGAACCCGGGAACGAGCGGCGCAAACGCGGCCTGGTACTTGGGCTGCGCCGTAGCCGAGAGCGCGCCCATGGTCCGCCCATGGAACGATCCGCTGAACGAGATGATCTCGAAACAGTCGTCGCCCCGCTTCGCCTTGCCCCACTTCCGCGCGATCTTTAGCGCCGCCTCGTTCGCCTCCGTGCCGGAGTTGCAGAAGAACGCCTTATCCATGCCCGAAAGTCCGCACAGCCTC
>JAYTEU010000144.1:0-10967 GCA_043734985.1 Chthonomonadaceae bacterium | reverse complement strand
GGCCAGACCGTGTTCTGGGATGAGCCGGTCAAGGCGGTGCTGCGCTGCCTGCTCGACGAGAACGGCCTCGGCGGAGAGATGCTCGTCGGCGTCCACGATACGGACTATTTCGCCAAGGCGCGCGTCCACCGCGCCGGGCCAAGCCGCTTTGCCCTGATGGCGCACAACGACGGCACGACGAAAGACCTCTGGTCCGCCGCCGGTGAGATATCCACGCTCTTCGGCAGCGAGACCTTTCCCGGCCGCCACCAGTTGATCAAATACGGGGTCGCCTTCGAGTGCCTCGCCAAGGCGAGTTCACAGGGGCGTCAGGCGTTCCTGGACGAAATCACCGAGGCGTGGGGCTGGCGCGGACTGGTCTACACAGGCTCCCGTGACCGCATCGTCAACACGCTTCCGCTAAGCGAAGTCGGCCCCGGCGTCCTGGAGATGCTGGCTTGGGGATTCGACAACGCGGTGTGCCAGGTGCTCCCGTTCTGCTGTCAGTGCGAGGCGCGCCGCGTCGGCGATACCGTCCTCGGCTGGTGTCGCGACTATCTGCGCGAAAACCCCGACGGATACCTCACCGACCTTTTTCAGCACTGCCTTCCACTCCTCTACGAACTCCTGATGCTTCGCCCGGCCGCCGGCATCGATGTCAGCAGCACCTCGAAACTCCTGAGATTTGCGCCCGATACAGCCCACTTGCCGCGCTTCCGATTCGTCCACCTGTTCATCGATCCCGCTACCCGCGATGCCGCCGTCGGCGCGTACGATCGCGCGGTAGCCGGGTCCGAGATCTATACCCTGGACAAGTTCGGCGCGGGGGCGCTGCCGTTCGACGTCATTATTCCGAACCGTGGCCGAGGAACGCTGCGCGTTACCGATCGCGTGGTGTTCGTAGAGACGCGCAATCCGGTCGCCATCGGCCTCAAGCAGCCCGTAACGTCGGTCGGTGAGCTTGCCGAGGTTCTTTGCCGCAAGCTCGGCAGCGATCTCACGCTCGTCGGCAAGGCGGTATCGCTGGTGTCGATGCTCGCGCAGGAGTTCATCTTCGTCTTCAACGAGGAAGGTTCTCTCTACGTCCACCGCACCCGTAAGATGAACGACTTGCTGGCGGACGCGGGCGTCGCGCTGGACATGCGGCCCATTCTGCGCATTCGGCACAGCACCTGGGACTCTCTCGCGGCGGGTGAAGCGACCCTCAGCCTGCCGGAGCACCTTGCCGCCGCGTTCGGGCGCCGGACGATCACCGCGCCGGAGTTCGCCGCCTCCTGGAAGCAGGTCGTCGAGGAGCAGAGAGCGCTCTGCAACGACCTCGCGCGGATCCGCAAGCCGCTGCACCTCCTCGCGTTCCTGGGTGAGCGCGATCCCGCCGGCCCCTGGGATGAGAAGTGTGCGGAGTACCTGACCGCAAAGAGGACCCTGCTGAACCTTCGCGCGGAGGCATGCACGCTCCAGTCGCGCGTGGACGAAGCGTACGCCCATATCAGGGAACTGGGGAGACAGTCCCAGGCGATACATCGCGCCCGCGGCGAACACTATCGCGCAACGCTAGACTGGACATCCGCCGAGAGCGCGCGCCGAGAGACCTTCCAGCAGGATTTAGAACGCGTTTGCACGGAAAAGCGAGCGCTGATCGCCAACATAGCGACCTGGAAAGATGCGCGCCTTCAGATCGAACATGGCGAGGAAGCGCGCGCGGCACACGCGTCGCTGACGGAAGTCGAGAACGAAGCGGAGATGGCGCGCCTCAAACTCGTCCGCCACGCCCTCCTGACCGCCGACGGCCTGACGCACACCAACCACCGCCCCTCCGCCTGGTGGCTCCCCATGCTGGACAGAAACGGCGCAATCTTCCGCCAAATGACCGCCACGACGGAAATGTATACGGAACCGCTGATTGGGGGTTAGGGGCCGATCCGTTTTGGCGTGGGAATGAATTCCTCGCGGAGCCACACGAGAGGGAGGAGCCTGCAAGCGAGGCCGATCCGTTTTTGGCGTGGGAATGAATTCCTCGCCTTTTGACTACAAAATGTCCGCCTTCGCGGACTGAAATTTGAGTCCGCGAAGGCGGACATTGTGCCTTCATGAGCCGAGGACTTCAGTCCCACGGGCAGCCCCGCTAGAGCTGAATGACCCCCCGGCACCCAATCCCATGTCATCACCCGATTTCGAAAACCGTCTAGTCAGTCCGCTGCCCACCAAGATCCAGCGCCCCGTGCATGTCCCGGACATCGTCCGCTTGAAGGGGCTTTACGGCGTCGTGGTCCTGATGATGTGCGTCATTGTGGCGCGGCTCTGGTATCTGCAGATCGCCATGGGAGCCTCCTTCGCCGTGGATGCCGACAAGCAGCGAAGCCGCCCCATTCGCCGCCTCGCCGCGCGCGGCGCGATCACCGACGCAAAGGGTCGCGTGCTGGCGACCAGCCGCTCTCAGTATGTCGTGACCATCCTGCCGGAAGAGATCAAGAAGAACCCCGGGGCCATCACGACCCTGGCGACGATCCTGAACGTCACGCCGGACTCCATTCTTCAAAAACTGGTGGACCCTGAGCCTAAGCCTCCTCCCATACGACCGGGACGGCCGCCGAGACGCGTGCCTCCACGCAAAGGGCCGCGCTGGAAGCTGAACTCGTCGGAACCGATCAAGGTGGCGGAAAAGATCGACCTGAAGACCCTCACCCAGATCGAGGAGCAGAAGCTGGATCTCGACGGGGTGCAGGTCTCTCGCGAGCCGGTCCGCTTCTATAAGGACGACAGGCTGTGTACGCACATCCTGGGCCGCACCACTCCCATCCCGCCCGCCAAGCTGAGGGAATATAAGGCGCGGGGATATTACGATAACGATATAATTGGCGCGGAAGGTCTGGAGAAGAGCTGCGAGGCGGACCTGCGCGGTACGGACGGCGAGCTGTTGGTCGCCGTCGATGCCAGGAACCGGATGCTGCGCCGCATGGGCGAATCGTTTCCGGTACCCGGCAACTCCATCAAGCTCTCCATCGATCTCGACCTGCAAAAGGCTGCTTATCGCGCGCTTCAGGACACTCTGGCGCAGGGACATCCGGGAGCCGCCGTGGCGCTCGACCCGGATACCGGCGCGGTTCTGGCGATGGTGAGCACGCCCTCCTACGATCTGAACACCTACTCGAAAGAGTTCGGCCGGCTTCGCGACGATAAGATGATGCCGCTGTACAACCGGGTCACGCGCGGCGCTTACGCCTGTGGATCGACGTTCAAGATGGTGACGGCGGCGGCAGGGCTTGAGGCGGGCAAAATATCGCCGTATACCTATATCAACTGTCCCGGCTCCCTGCGCGTCGGCAATCGCACGTTCAAGTGCGACGGATACCACCGCAGCATCGGTTTCGAAACCGCGATCGCCAAGTCGTGCGATGTCTATTTCTACAACACCGGCCTTATGGTGGGCCAGCGTGGAATGGAGCAGATGGCGAAACGCTTCGGCCTGGGCGAGCGCACCGGGATCGACCTTCCGGGAGAGGTGCGCGGCACGGTTCCAACTCCGGAATATAAGCTGCGCCACAAGCTCGACCGATGGCAGCAGGGCGACCTCGTCAATATGTCGATAGGGCAGGGCTACCTTCAGGTTACGCCCCTCCAGTTGGCGGACTACACGGCGGCGCTCGGCAACGGCGGAACGCTCTGGCGTCCGCAGCTCGTCAAGGAGATTCGCGATCCTGCGGGGAATCTGGTGCGGGGCCTAATTCCTGAGAAGAGGGGGGATTTGGGAATCAAGCCGCAATTTCGCGAGGCGATCGTTCGGGGCATGAGGCAGGTCGTACGGACGGGCGGTACCGCGCCCAACGTCGCCATTCCCGGCCTGGATATCGCGGCAAAGACCGGCACCGCGCAAACCGGCCGCGGTAAAGACAACTCCGTCTTTGTCTGCTTCGCGCCCGCCGACCATCCCAAGATCGCAATCGCCGTCTTGATCGAAAAGGTAGGGCACGGAAACGAATTCGCCGGTCCCGTCGCCCGCCGCATACTGCTGCAATACTTCGGGAAAAACACCGAGAAGCCGAAAATCCAGGCCGGCAGTGACCGCAAGCGCGGCCGTGGGTATGCGGCGATCCCAACCGCCCGCCGGAGCGGGTACGCGGCGATCCCAAGCGCCCGCCGGAGCGGGTACGCGGCACTAAAGTACCGGTCTAGGATTACGAAGTCCGCCTTCGCGGACTCAATGCCGAACCCGCGAAGGCGGGTTTTGTAAACCGGGTACCCTTTGGGTTTGCGGGATTTCAATCCCGCGTGACCATTGGATGTATTTCCGCCGTGCGCCACGATAGGAAACGAAAATGACCGTGATCCACCGAGAGGATGAGAAGCTGCTTTCGCTAGATCGAATCGAGCTAGCCGCGCAATTTGAGGGCTTCGCGCCGGAGGACTTCGACGTATTCGCGGCGCCGGAGTTCAGCGAGCGGATGCCGCTCCTGAAGCAGCGGATCACGCCGAAATTGAAGCTGGCCGCCGCGGCGCTGAACGCGAGGATGGGGGAGGCCGTGGAAGAGATCGTCTTTCCGCACGTCGCCCTGCACCTGCGGCGGTCCGTCAACCCGCCGATCGAGACGTGGGCCGCTTTCGCCAGAAATGCGCGTGCCTACAAGCCGTTCGTACATATGCGCATGGGAGTGAGCGCGGAAAAAGTGCGCGTGTCGGTCTTCGTCGAGGACTATGCGGACGACAAGCTGCTCTTCGCCAAGAACCTGGCGCGCAATGCGGCTGCAATAGCCGCCTGGTGCAAGCTCCATCCCACCATTTACGCCTACGATATCCTGGATAAATACGGTCAGCCCTGCTGCGGGCGCACCCTCACCGGCGCGGCGCTGCGCGCATTCGCGGCCCGCATGCAAAAGGTCAAGGGCCAGCACGCCCGCTTCGGTATCGCGCTGGACAAGAGCCATCCCGTCGTAACCAACGGCCCGGAGCTCCTGGAAGCCGTGATCGAGGCGACCCGCCAATTACGGCCCCTCTACGACTGCGGAAAGCCCAACTTCAAATACACTTATACGCCCGAGCCGATAGTAGTAGCCTAAGAAAGTCTATAAAAAGCGCGCACGAACCCTCCCCCCGCACGCGGGTACCCGCCGACTGCCCAACTCCCCAGGAGATAACCATGACCGTCCCTGAATATATCGCGCGACAAACCGAACGCATGGCCGACTCTTTCGCTCACTTCATTGCGACCACGCCCGACGATCGACTGGTCTGGCATCCGCATATCGAAGGCGCCGCGCCCACCCGCTCGATCCTCGAACAGGTGAGCGAGTGCGTAGTCGTCAATCGGCTGTTGGCGGCGCTTCTCCGTGGCGGCAAGGTGGAGCCCACCAACCCGAACTCGCCGCCGATCAAGTTTGCGAACGGGCAGGACGCGCAGGAGCAGCTTGTAACGAGCGCGCGCGAATTGGCCGCCGCGATCCGAATGATGCCGGAGGCGGACCTGGCGCGCATCTACGAGCATCCGCGCGGCAAGATGTCCGGCGAAAACGTGATCGTCATGTGCCTGAGGAATATGGCCTACCACGCCGGACAGACGAACTTGATCCAGATGCTGTATGGCGACGCCGAGTTCCACGTGCCCCCGACGTGGCGATAACCGCGATGCCGGACCCTCCGCTTACACTCTCCCTCGACATCGGCACTTCGTCGACCCGCGCCCTGCTCTGGGACACCGCCGGCCGGGAGGTCGAGGGCGTCGCCGCCCAGGTGCATTATCACATGACCACCACTCCGGACGGCGGCGTGGAGATGGCGGCCGAAGATTTCGTGCATCACATCGGCGACTGCCTCGACCAAGCGATCCGGCAGGCGGGCGCACGCTCGGCCCAGATCCGAGCCGTCGGGATATCCACCTACTGGCACTCCCTGATCGGCCTGGACGAGAACGGCGAGCCGCTCACTCCCCTCTACTCCTGGGCCGACACGCGCGCCGGAGACGCGGCCCGCCGACTGCGCAAGACGTGGGACGAGGACGCGGTCCATGCCCGCACCGGCTGCATGATCCACCCCTCCTACTATCCTGCGAAACTCGTCTGGCTGCGTGAAACCCGGCCAGAAATCTTCAAGCGGGTCGCCAGATGGGCGGCGCCCTCGGAATATCTGCGCGGCCTGCTCTTCGGCGCCCACGAGCGGCGGGTCTCCGTGTCGATGGCCTCCGGCACCGGCCTGTTCGATCAGCAGCGCTGCGCCTGGGATCCGGTAACGCTTCGCGCCCTCGACCTCGACGAAGGGACGCTCGCCTCCATCGTCGATCTCAAGCAGCCCGCGCGAGGCCTGATCGATCCCTTTGCCCGCCGCTGGCCCGCCCTCAAGGAGGTTCCCTTCTTCCCGGCGGTCGGAGACGGAGCCTGCGGTAATATAGGCAGCGGCTGCGTATCTCCGAACCGGATGGCCATCAACCTCGGCACCTCCGGCGCGATCCGCGTAGTATGGCACGAGGAAGGCGACCCTACGCCGGGCAGTCGGCAATCGGTGGATACCCGCGTGCGCGTGGGCAGTCGGGAATCCAACCTTCAAATGCAAAGCACAGTTAGCGCCGAAACCGCCGGCCAACTGCTGACAAACGAGGGCCATCCCTCTCACCCTCTCACCCGATCACCCGATCACCCCCTCCTCCCCCGCGGCCTCTGGCAGTATCGCGTAGACGCCCGCCGTCCCATTGTCGGCGCGGCATTCAGCGACGGCGGCGATGTGTTCGCCTGGATGAACGACACCCTCAAGCTTCCGCCGCCTGAAGAGCTGGAGCGCAGGCTGGCCGCTCACGGTCCCGGCGCGCACGAGCTTGTGTTTCTGCCCTTCCTGGCCGGCGAGCGAAGCCTGGGCTGGAACCCGGACGCCCGCGCCACGCTCACCGGCTTGAACCTGAACACAAGTCCGGTGGACATCCTTTTCGCCGCCCTCGAAGGAGTGGCGCTCCGGTTCGCCCTGGCCGCCGATCTGCTCCACGGCCTGTTTCCCGGGGCAGACCAGATCGTCGCCAGCGGCGGCGCGCTCTCCCACTCGCCCGCCTGGTCCCAGATCTTCGCGGACGCCCTCGGCAAACCCCTGACGCTCGCCGCCGAGCCGGAGGCAAGCAGCCGAGGCGCGGCGCTCCTCGCGATGGAAGCCGCGGGGTTGATTGAGAGCGTGGAAGGCATTGAGGCTCAGCTAGGCGCAACCTACACGCCCGATCCCGCCCGCCGATCCCGCTACGCGGAGCTGCTCGCGGAACAGCAGGAGCTGTACGATAAGCTGGTTTGACTACCGCTGAATGCGCGCGGAATCGCCTTTGGCGAGCGCCCGCACCTGATCCAGGGTCGCCATAGTGGTATCGCCGGGGTAGGTCGTGAGCAGCGCGCCGTGCGCCCAGCCGAGCTTGAGCGCCTCCTCCGGCGCGGCCCCCGTCATCAGGCCGTGGAAGAAGCCGGAAGCGAAGCCGTCGCCGCCGCCCACGCGGTCCACCACGTCCAGCTCGGCGGTGGGGGAGATATAGGTCTCGCCGTCGATCCAGGCGACCGCGCCCCAGGAGTGGCGGCTCGTGGAGTGTACCTCGCGCAGCGTCGTCGCGACGATCTTGACCTTGGGGTGCATATGCACGACCTTGTCGATCATCCCAAAGAAGGTGCTCGGGTCCAGCTTGGATGTCGCCGCGACTTCCGGGCCGGGAATGCCGAGGCCCTTCTGGAGATCCTCCTCATTGCCGACCAGCACATCGACGTGCTCGACGATGCGGGCGATGACCGATGCGGCTCGGTCGGCGCCGCCGGAGATACGCCACAGCTTCTCGCGGAAATTGAGGTCGAAGGAGCAAATCGCGCCCGCCGCTTTGGCCGCCTTCATTCCGTCGATGATCAGCTCGGCGGTGGTCGGCGACAGCGCCGCGAAGATACCGCCGCTATGGAACCAGCGCACGCCGCCCGCGAAGATCGCGTCCCAGTCGAAGTCGCCCGGCTTCAGCAGCGCTGCAGCCTCGTTCGAACGGTTGTAGAAGACAACAGGGGCGCGCACGCCGTAGCCCTGATCCGAGTAGACGGTCGCCATGTTGGGCCCGCGCACGCCGTCGTGCGCAAACCGCTTATAGAACGGCGTCACGCCCATCGCCTTCACGCGTTGGTCGATCAAGTCGCCGATCGGGTAGTCCACCATGGCGCTTACGATTCCGGTGCGCATGCCGAAGCAGTCGGAGAGGTTCGCCGCTGTGTTGAACTCGCCGCCGCTCACATGGATCGTGCAGCTATTCGCCTTACGAAACGGCACGAGGCCGGGATCGAGCCGGTGAACCAGCGCTCCGAGCGAAACGAGGTCGAATAGGCCCGTAGGTTTGATGTCAAGCCCGTAATTCATCAGTTTCTCCCATGGACGGCTTGACGCGGTCCCGCAAATTCACAAAATAGTCCTGGCGACGGCGGCTGCCCGAACCTACGGCGCCGCTATCGCTCGGGCAGAACAAAGATTCGGCGCGGCTGCGAGGATTCCCTTTCCGTCCGGGTGCGATTTGGTCATTCGGTTTTTGCGTCGCGGCACTAAAGTACCGGTCTAAGTTTACGAAGTCCGCCTGCGCGGACTCAATGCGGAACCCGCGCAGGCGGGTTTTGTAAACCGGGTACCCCTTGGGTGCGGGATTTCCCCGAAAGTCTCCCCGAAAGTCTCCCCGAAAGTCTCCGGGGCAGGCCGGGCAGGCCGGGCAGGCCGGGGCAGGCCGGGGTCTCTCGGACAATCCCGCGCTGACCACATATCCGATAACCGAATGACCGTGGCCGCCGTGCATAGCCCGGCGATTGTCCTAATTCCGCAGGTGAACGAAAATCGAAACGCGAAAACCGACAATTCAGCCTACTCAGAGGCTCCTCTCCGCGAGCTGCGGTTCCCGGCGCGTAACCATCGGCTGGGACGCGCCGGAGAGGCTTCGCGCGCTTTCGGACGGCCGCGAGCTTACCTGCCCCGGCTGTGGGGCGCCCGTCGTCCTTCATGCCGGCTCCGTGCGCGCGCACCACTTCGCGCACCTGCCGGGCGCGGTCTGCACGCTGCCTCAGACGGAGCCGGAGACCGAGGAGCACCGCGCCGGAAAGCTCCTCCTCGCGCGCTGGATGCGGGAGCGCGTTCCCGACGCCGAAATCACGATCGAGGCGCACCTGCCTGCAACCGGCCAGCGCGCCGACATCCTGCTCGAAATGAAGCCGTCGCTGGTGCGCCACGCTCCCGGTGAAGCCCCCGCGTCCATCGCGTCCGAGCTTCCAGCTCAGCGGGCGGTCCGCTCTCCGTCAGAGCCTCCCGCGCTCGTCTCAGCCGAGCTTCAGCCCCGGAGAATAGCCGTGGAGTTCCAATGCGCGAATCTCTCGGCCCGCGAATGGCGTCGCCGCCACCAACTCTATCGCGAAGCCGGAATTGAAGACCTCTGGATTCTGGGCGGCTCCCGGTGCCGAACGAGCCGCGCGCCGGTGACCGCCGGGCTTGCGGAACAGGCCGTGACGAATCTCTCCGGCAGCGTAACCCACAACCGCGAAGCCGGAGAGCAGGCAATAGGGGACGACCCCGTTGGCGTTCTGGCTACGGGCGAGCAGGGCGGCGAGGCAATAGGGGGTGACCACAGTCGCGTTCCACCCACGGGCGAGCAGGGCGGCGAGGCTAACCTTGCGGTCTCGCGTGGCAGCGATGTGCGGCAGGACGTGCCGCCTCCGCCGAAGCGCTCGAACCGCGTACTGCGTACCGGCGAACTGGAGCGCGCGCTCCTGAGCGATGGCATGCCCCTCTTATTCCTCGACCCCATCGGCGGCATCCTGCCGGAGGGCGCCTTGGCGCGGTTCCGGCCCGCCGCGGAGACGCAGCCACTCCAGGCCACGGGCCACCTCTCCGCCGGCCGGCTGCTGGACCTCGAGTTCCCCTGGAGCCTCCTGGACCGTCAGGCAGAACAGTCCGCCGCCGCGCCATCAACGGCGCCATCTCACGCGGCGCCGATGCCGGCAGGAGCGGGAGCCGGACCCTCGGGCGCGGACGCCTTCGCCGGTACGACCACAAGCCTGTGGCAATGGCTGGAGCAGCGCTATCGCGTCACTCCCGGCGCTCTCTCGCCCCTCTTCGGCGTGGACGTCCCGGGCCAGGAGGTAATTCGGTGCGAAGCGCGGCTCTGGCAAGCGGGCGTTTACTATCGGTTTATCCACCAGCAGGTCGGGATGAAGTGGTGGCTGCCCGCGGTCGAGACCTGGGCACGCGCCTTTCTCCCGCTGGCATCTCCTCTCCCGCTCAGGAAGCTGCAGACCGCGCTCCGGTCCCTCCAGGAATACTTCGCCGCCGCCGGGCTGCTCACGCTTCCGGTGGGACAGGCCCGCGCCCACGCTCGCATCTTCGCCGATCTCGACACGCTCCCGCATCGCCCGGACCGCGAAGAGGCGCTTCGCATCGCCCGCTACCGCCGCCTCATCGACCGCTAAGTACTGCTCCAACCACACAGGGGTCGGAAACCACGTCCAACCTGGCCGGGTCGATAAACGACCCGGCACACCCAAAGGGTACCCGGCGTCCTGCGGACGCAAATGCCAATTCCGTCCCCCAATTGCTGGGACCGATACTATGTTTGTGTGCAAAAAGCGTGGAATGCGCCCCTAACCCTCCACCCGCACGCGGGTACCCGGGGGAACCGACTGGAGTAATGCGCAACAACTCCCCAGCATTGGGGGCTGAGGGGCGCCCTTTGAACACTCGCTAAGAAATAGGCGCCCCTTCCACGAGGAGGGGCGCCTATTTCTATCTTAGTGCGCCCTGCTAGGAACGCAAATCGACTATGTAAAGGCGGCATTATCGCCGCACGTTTTCAAATGATGGACTACCGATGCGAGAACTGGCCCTGATAACCCGATCGGTCGCCCGCGTCCCGGCGTCCCTGCTCGTTATTCCGATAGTCGCTCGGCCCATTATCGCGACCGTACCGGTTGGAATGGCGCTCATCGTACCGATTGTCTCGATCCGATTTGTACCTGTCGTTTCGGTCATCGTAA
>JAYTEU010000143.1:0-8084 GCA_043734985.1 Chthonomonadaceae bacterium | reverse complement strand
GACACCCGGTTCCACATCTTCAAAATGGATCTGTATCTGACCCGACTCCGCAGCGGCGCCATCGATGCGACAGGCTCGATCTATCAGGGCAACAACCGCTATTCGGTGAAGGGCAGCTTTGCCGGCAGCACGCTGACGGCCGGTGTGACCTACCCCATCGGGTTTGGCGCGGTAACTACAACTGTGCTGGGTACGCTAACGGGCGGCGGCGTCGGGCAGGGCGTATTGGCCGTTGCAACCGGCTTGTTGCCGACCGGCTCCGGCGCATTCAACGCCCTGGCCTTCCGGCTCACGCCGCCGGCAACCGCGATCGTAACGCCGCCGCCCGCGCTCCCACCGGTTCCGTCCGATGTTCGCGGAACTGCCGGGTTCGGATACACGAAGGTTGACCTGTCGCTGCACTTTACTCCCAGCGGAGGCGTCTACCGCGTTTCGGGCCAGATGACGGTGCATTCGATCCGCCCACAGATCGTGACAACGGTAATGCAGATATCAGGGACCTATATCCCGAGCTCGGTCCCAGCACGTTTCGCGATCAGCGGAGCGCCTGCCGTGGCCGGAAACAACCCGGTACTTACCGGTATCTTCTCCGGCCAGACCCTGAACTGTCAGGTGACCGGTATTCCATCGATCGGGATCACATCCCTTTACATAGCGGCCAAGTAGTCAGCAAAGGCAAGGAGGCAGGATGTTGATTGTGGCATAGCATCGGCCCAGGTTTGAGAATGTTGACCTCTCTGAATAGCGAGCGGCCCGTCCCTGATTTCAGGGACGGGCCGCTCATTCGAGTCGGATAGAGCTGCAGTTGATTTGCGCCTTCCAGCCGGAAGACTGACGCAAATCATCCAGATGTCCCACATCCCACCGCCAATCAGCCGATCAGGATCGCGATAATGTTTGACGTGCCATCCTTAATCAATCTTGTACTGCTAACGGCGCCCGGGGGACGCGATGTGGCGAAGCGTCCCGTACTCTGGAAGACACGGTCGCCGCTGAACTGTACGTAGTCTGCCCAGTGGAATGCTACGCTGCCGTTACCGGCCGCGTCGATATGCCAGGTAACGACGCCGACGATCCGGTCACCGTTCGCGGCCTGGAAGACGGCGACTCCGCTGCCATCCAACGATCCTTGCGCACCGGGCACAAATGCGACTTCGCCGAAACAATTGTAGCGTCCCAGATGTGACGCGGTACCGCTGAGAACGAACGGCGAAATTCCGCCCGGGTTAAATGCCAGTGATCCTCCGCCGGAGAGCTTAACTGCCGACTGAGCAGAGCCGTGAACGGCGCACATGCCGAACAAGGCCAGGAAAACCGCCAGGAGCGCAGCGCCCCTACCTAAAACGCTAGAGCCCATAGTCGTAATGCCTCCTCGCTTGTGTATGTTACGATGCGCCGGTGGCTGATGCCAAAATCGACTTGCCCGAACCCCCGGCCGGGTTCGGGCAGGTTGTGGCCTGTCCCAGTGTCAGGCGTTCTTGGCGATCTGCTGCTTTGCGGCGTCTACGACTGCCTCGATCGTAAAGCCGAACAGCTTCTGGAGCTCCTGGAGCGGGGCGGAGGCGCCGAAAGTAACCATTCCGACGCTGAAGCCGTTCAGTCCGACGTACTTCTCCCAGCCGAACTTAGCCGACTGCTCGATAGACACACGGGCCATGATGTCCGAGGGCAGAACCTTGTTCTGGTACTCTTCGCTCTGCTGCTCGAAGAGCTCCCAGGAGGGCATGCTCACTACGCGCGCCTTGATTCCTTCGGCGGTAAGCTGCTCGTACGCCTGAATCGCAAGGCCGACTTCGCTGCCGGTGGCCAGTAGAAGGACATCCGGTTTGCCATCGGTCGCGTCGGCGAGAATGTAGGCGCCCTTTGCGGTGCCTGCTGCCGAAGCGTATTTGGTTCGATCGAGCGTTGGACATGCCTGGCGGCTGGCGATCATCGCGACGGGATGGTGCTTCATTTCCGCAACCACTTTCCACGCCTCGACCATCTCATTCGCGTCGCCGGGCCGAAACACGATCAGCCCGGGGATGGCGCGAAGCGAAGCCAGGTGCTCGACGGGCTGGTGTGTGGGGCCGTCTTCTCCGACGCCGATAGAGTCGTGCGTGAAGACATGGATCGTCGGGATCTCCATGATGGCGCTGAGCCGGATTGGGGCGCGAGCGTAATCACTGAAGATAAGGAAGCCGGAACCGAAGGCGCGCACCTTGGAGAGGGCCATTCCGTTGAGGATCGCGCCCATCGCATGCTCGCGGATGCCGAAGTGGAAGTTTCTGCCGCCGTAGCTGCCTGCCTCGAAATCGCCGGCTCCCTCGAACGTGAGCCTGGTTTTGGTCGACGGCGCCAGGTCGGCGGAACCTCCGATCAGCCAGGGGATGTTCTTTGCCAGCGCGTTCAGGGCCTTGGCGGAGGAGTCGCGGCCGGCAACGCCCTTGGCATCGGCCGGGAACACCGGGAGATCCTTGTCCCACCCGTCGGGAAGCTCGCGGTGCTGCATCTTGTACAACTGGTCGGCGAGCTCGGGGTACTCGGCTTTGTAGGCTTCGAACTTAGCCATCCAGGCTTCCCGCAGCGCGTGGCTTCGAGCGCCGATCCCGGACTGGAACGCATCGTACACGCCCTCCGGAACGAGGAACTTGGCATCCGGTGGCCAGCCGTAGAACTCCTTGGTCCTGCGGATCTCCTCTTCGCCCAGTGGCTCGCCGTGCGCGGTGTGTGTGTCCTGCTTGGTGGGCGCTCCGTAGCCGATGTGGCTGTCCACGATGATTAGCGTGGGGCGGTCGTTCGTATTCTTGAACGTCTCGAACGCGCCTTCCAGCGCCTTAAGGTCGTTTGCGTCCGTAACGTGCAGCACGCTCCAGCCGTATGCCTTGAACCGCGCGGCGACATCCTCGCTGAAAGCGAGCGCCGTGTGGCCCTCGATAGTGATGCCGTTATTGTCGTATATCCAGCAGAGATTCGGGAGCTTGAGGTGCCCGGCTAGAGAGGCGGCTTCGCCCGAGATACCTTCCATCATGCACCCGTCGCCGCAGAGCGCGTAGACGTCGTAGTCGATCATCTCAAAACCCGGCTTGTTGAAGTAGTTTGCCATCCATTGGCGGGCAATAGTCATGCCGACGCTGGTCGCGACGCCCTGGCCGAGCGGGCCGGTGGTGCATTCGACGCCGGAGGTCCAGCGGTATTCTGGGTGGCCGGGGCATTTGCTGTCGAGCTGACGAAACTTCTTGATATCGTCAAGCGTGACGGTCGGCGCGCCGAGTTGTTCGTACTTGCTGTTTACTGCCTTGACGCCCGCAAGGTGGAGCGTGGAATAGAGCAGCATCGACGCGTGGCCTATGGATAGGACAAAGCGATCGCGGTCGGGCCAGATCGGATCCTCGGGATCGAACCGCAGAAACCGCTGCCAAAGAGTGTACATAACAGGGGCCATCGCCATCGCGGTGCCCGGATGGCCGGAGTTCGCCTGCTGGACCGCGTCCATCGAGAGAGTCCGGATCGAGTTAATACAGAGTTGGTCCATATTTGCAGCTTCTGGCATGTATCATTTCCTCCTGGGAAAACGTGGCGCGCATCGGTGACGCGTAGGGCATTGTAACGGATTTTGCTCGCTATGGTCAAGAGGGAATGTGGATGAGCGCGTGAGGAGGTGAGAGGGTGAGCGGCGAGGGATGGATCGGTTCCTATTTGACGTCGTCGGATAGGCTGATATCGTGGTTGGCGAGTGTCTGGGTTATTTGGGACCAGATTTCGCGGTAGGTGGGATAGCGAGGTTCGAAGCCAAGGTCTGCGCGAATTTTGGCGCCGCTCATTCGGTAGGAGGCGGTGAGGATTTCGAGCGTGAGGCTGCCGACCGCGAGTTTGGCAAGGAACGGAGGGACGCTTTTGGGCGGAGGCGCGCCGAGAAGCCGGGCTGCGTACGGAAACACTTCCGCCATCTTGGCAGGCGCTTCGTCGACCACGTTGTAAGTATTACCGGCAGCATTCTCCGCGCGGTCGATAACCTGGAGTATCGCTCCTGCCGCGTCTTCAGCGTGAATCAGGCTTAGATAGGAGGTGCCGTCGCCGATGATGGGAAGCATTCCCTTTCGGAGCGCGGCCACCGTCTGCTGCGTGTGCCAGGAGTCCGGCGACATCAGCGCGCCGAGCCGTAAGAGCACGCCCGGAACCCCGGCAGCTCGAACGATGTTTTCCATCTCGATCGTGGCCTTCAGGAAGGGGTGCGACGAGCGCGGCGATTCCTCGGTGATCCAGCCCTCGCCTTGCGACGCGCAGACATAACCGACGCTCTCCTGAACCAATAGCGATACCCCGGCCGCTTCGCAGGCGCGTGTAAGATTGACGGCGCCGGTCGTACGGATGCGGTCGTTTCGCTCCCAATCCTTCGGGTCTATCTTAAGTCGGCGCGGCACGGCGGTCGCCAGGTTTACGACGATCTCGGGACGTCGCTCCAGAAGCAGCCGCCCGAGGCCGTCGCCCTCAAGAATATCGCCTCGCACCGCCTTTGCCCCGAGCCGATCTACCAACAGGAGCTTTACGGGACTCCTTGCCAGCCCCGTAACCTGATGGCCCACCTCGATCAGGCGCGGAATAACAGCGCGGCCGAGCACTCCGGTCGCTCCGGCGATGAAAACGTGCATGGGTCGGAAATCCTAGCGCCTATCTATGTACACCTCTATCAGGCATCAAGAACGCGCAGGGCCATCAGCAGCGCGGCGATAGTCTTCGCGTCTTCGATCTCGCCGGAGCGGATGCGCGATTCAACCTCCGCAATCGGGATCGTCTCCGTCACAACGTTCTCGCCGGCATCCTGGTGAACCGTGCCTGATCTCAGATCTGTGGCGATGTAGGCATGTACCACCTCCGTGGTATATCCCGGCGACAGGAAGGTGTGAAACAGTTTGCGCAGTTCGCCGGGCTTATAGCCGGTCTCTTCTTCCAGTTCCCGGGCTGCGCACTCCGCAGGGTCTTCGCCCGCTTCGAGTGTGCCGGCGGGTATCTCCAGAAGCACGCGACCGGCTGCCAGCCGGAACTGCCGCACCATGAGCACTGAGCCATCGGGAAGGATTGGCACCACGCAGCAGGCCCCTCGATGTGATACGATCTCTCGCTGTGACTCGTGACCATTAGGAAGTCGCACCGTATCCACCCGGAGATGGACGATTTTGCCGTCGAAAATGTTGCGGCTGTCGATCACGTGTTCTATCAGGTCCAAGTCTGGCGGCTCCTTCTGGTAGGGTATTGGACTGCATCCGTGCGGTTTTGATGAGGCGGTCGGCGACTCTCGGCAATCGATACTCCCGATCCTGCCGAATGTACCGTCCGGCGCGGTTTACTGGACGCCGACGAGTTCAACGTCGAAGTTGAGCGTGGAGTTCGGCGGGATATCCGCGCCCGCGCCACGGTCTCCGTACGCCAGGTTGGGGGGAATGATCAGCTTGCGCTTACCGCCGACCTTCATGCTTGCGATGCCTTCGTCCCAGCCGGGAATCACCGCGTGCTGACCTAGAGCGAATTCGATGGGCGCCTTATCGGGATGGTCGAAGGAGCTGTCGAACTTCGTGCCGTTCATAAGCGTGCCGGTGTAATGGACCTTTACCATTTGGCCCGCCTTCGGCATTGGTCCCGTGCCGACTTTCGTATCAACATAATGTAGGCCGGACGGAGTGACGATTTCTTTGCTGCCCTTCGCGAAAGGCGCCGGTTGTCCGATCGTAGCGGGCGCGCTCGTCGTAGAGCTCATCTTGCTCGCGTCGGCGCCGGGAGGGGGAGTTGCATCCGCCGGTTTCGGCGTCTCCTGGTTGCAGGCAAGTCCGAGGCTTAGAAGAGCGGATAGTGCGAGCCCGAGCCTGATTTCACGCAGTTTCATTTCGATGGTCGTTTCCTTCCGAGTCTTAGTTTGGCGGTATTCGATAACAATATCATGGACGATCGTCCCGCGGCTGCCTGCACGAAGCGCCGGGAGCAACGGAATTCGCATGCGAAGAATCCTAACGTCAGAACCATTTCCAAGGGCGAATTTTGCTTTCGATTTCGCGTATAGAATATTGTACCCCGGCACGGCGTAAGGGGACTGCGCGCGCCGGCTTGACAAGCCGATAATTGAACGTTATACTGTTCGACAAGCAGTTGTAGCATTTGGCGCAAACGCCATAATTGTGTTGAAATATTCGATGGCTACAACTGAGTACGTCAATCCGGCGCCCGCGCAACTTTTCTGTTTTCCTGCATGTCCTATGAAATGTCCAACACAGAGACAAACCCAGAATGGGATTAGCTGTCTCCTTGTTCCGCCGAAGCGGAGCGAGGAGCGATGTCCGTGCATGCCAGGCCGTGCCAAAACGTCAATCGACGATTGCGGCCATCTTCACTACCTGCACCACGTACATCACCACCATGCTGCGTCCGCATTAACGGCCCGCTCTGTCCTATCGGCACAGAGCGGGTTTTTTGGTTTCGGAACCGGCACAGTGTCCTCAATGCGATCGGCAACCGGAGTTCGGTAGAAAGGGGGAGCGCACGAGATGAACCAGGAGGTGCTGGTCCTGAACAGCGACTACGAGCCGCTAAACGTCTGCAATGTTCGACGTGCCATTGTCATGGTTTACCTTGGCAAGGCCGACGTTCTGCACGCGGACGATGAGGCGGTAACAAGCGCCGCGGCACACGGTTTCGTGCTGCCTTCCGTAGTCAAGCTGCGTGGCCATGTGAAGCGCCCGCTGCCTGAGCTCAAGCTCTCGCGAAGGACAGTGTTCGCGCGCGACAACTATACGTGCCAGTATTGCGGCTCGTCTGCCAAGGATATGACGATCGACCACGTCATCCCGAAGCGGAGCGGGGGGGCTGCGAGTTGGGAGAACCTCGTCTGCTGCTGCCGCAAGTGCAATATGAAGAAGAGCGACAAGCTCGCGCAGCACGCGGGAATGAAGCTCGTGCGCCCGCCGCGCCGCCCGCGATACGTGCCGTACATCAGCCTCACAAAGTACCTGACGGGCCGTAAGAACGAGGTGTGGCGCAGCTACCTGCCCACGTTCGCCGATCTGCCGGACTGAGGGGCAATCGGCAGTAGGCAGTCGGGAAATGCAAATGCAGTAACTCGCATTCTGCACCCCCCTCTGCCTACTGCCTACTGCCTACTTTCTTTTCTTTCCGTGGGGCGGCTGTGAGCGCGGATTTAGCTCCGCGTCCGCAGCCGCCTCGTCTGGCTCTCGGCCCAGAAGCGCCATCTCAAGAACCTGATCCATGTGCCGTACGAGGCGAAAGCACATCTCCCGGCGCACGTTGTCGGGCAGCTCTTCCAGGTCTTTTTCGTTCTCCGCCGGCAGAAGCACTGTCCGGATACCGGCCCGATGCGCGGCCAGCACTTTTTCCTTTATTCCCCCCACCGGCAGTACGCGGCCTCGCAGGGTGATCTCGCCCGTCATCGCGACCTCTTTGCGAATCGGCCTGCGTGTCAGCGCAGAGGCGATTGCGCAGGCGATTGTGATCCCGGCCGACGGTCCGTCCTTGGGCACTCCGCCCGCGGGAACGTGTACGTGGACATCGAGGTTGCGGTAGAAATTCTCCGCGATCCCTAGCTCGGCGGTGCGCGACCGAACGAATGAGAACGCCGCCTGCGCTGACTCCTTCATCACATCGCCAAGCTGGCCGGTGAGCTGTATCCGGCCCTCGTGCGCTTTCAGCAGGCTCACTTCGATTGTGACGATGTCGCCGCCGGATTCGGTATAGACCAGCCCCGTGGCGGCGGCAATCTCGTCCTGCTCCTCCATCACGCCGTAGTGGTAGCGTCGCTTTCCGAGGTAGTCCGGGAGGCTGGCCGCACTGATCTCAACGTGCCCGTCCGTGCCGCTCGCGACGTTCTTGGCGACTTTTCGGCATAGCGAGGCGATCTCGCGATTGAGGTTTCGGACTCCGGATTCCCGCGTGTATTCCCGAATTAGCGTGAGCAAGCCGTCGTCCGTGAAACTCAGGTGCTTCTCCTCCAGCCCGTGATCTTTCGTCTGCCTCGGGACCAGGAATCGCCTTGCGATGATCAGCTTCTCATGCTCGGTATAGCTCGCGAACGGGATGACCTCCATGCGGTCACGCAGCGC
>JAYTEU010000142.1:0-3210 GCA_043734985.1 Chthonomonadaceae bacterium | reverse complement strand
GTGCGGCTGCCCTTCAAGTGGATCTACCCGACCGGAGAGAAGCAGGAAGAGAACACGCCGAAATATACCCCCTATTTCAACCAGGCGGACGTGATCGCGGGCGATTTCCACTTCATTAAGCGCTATATGCCGACGGAGCTGCCCGGAAAGATCGTGCTCACTAACACGACGACCGAAGAGGATGCCGCCGAGCTGAAAAGACGCGGCGTACACCTCCTCATTACGACCACGCCTGTATTCGAAGGCCGGTCGTTCGGAACCAATGTGATGGAGGCTGTTCTGGTGACACTGCTCGGGCGGCCACCGGAAACGCTTACTCCCGACGATTATATGGCAAAATTTAGGGAGCTTCACTGGACCCCGGCGGTTCGCGAACTGAACCCAATCCCCGTGTAGCGGCATGGAGTCTCGATGCAGAAATTCGCATTTATCATTCATCCGATCGACGCGCGCCGGGACGTTGGCCGAAAGTACCCCCTTGCGCGCTACATGCCGGTGCCTGCGATCGAATGGTACATCAAACGCAAGGACCCGATGGTCGTCGCCGAGATAAACGGCATACGGTCGCGGACGGGCGAGGAGGCGCAGGGCTGGTTCATTGGCTGCCCGCTCACGCCCCGCCAGATGCTATCGCTTCCGCTCGATTTCGTTACGGAGAAGCTGGAAAAGTGCGCCGCCATCGCACAGTCGCTCGGCGCGGGAATATTGGGGCTGGGCGCGTTCACATCCATTGTGGGCGACGGCGGCATTACCCTGGCGAAGCGATTCCCCGGCCTTGCGATCACCACCGGTAACTCATACACCGTCGCGACCGCACTTGAGGGAGCTAAGCAGGGCGCGGAGATGATGGGACATGCTCTGCACGATTCACGAGTCGCCGTAGTAGGAGCCAACGGTTCGATCGGCGCTACCTGCGCGGAGGTGATGGCGCGCGAGGCCGCGGCGCTGACGCTGATCGGCAGGGACACGACGAAACTGGCGGCGCAGGCGGAGCGACTGGTCGGAAGCGGACACGCCACCATCGATACGAGCACGGATGTAGCGGACGGCCTGAGGGACGCGGACATTGTTATCACGGTGACGAGCGCGGTAGACGCGGTTATCCTGCCGAAGCATATCAAGCGCGGCGCGGTCGTCTGCGATGTCGCGCGCCCCAGAGATGTATCGGTACGGGTAGCGCGCGAGCGAAACGATGTGCTGGTGATCGAGGGCGGTGTCGTGGCGGTGCCGGGCCAGATGCGCCTGCCGCTCACCGGGAAGCCCGGCCACGAATTCAGCTTCGGTTTCCCGCCCGGAACGGCGTATGCCTGCATGTCGGAGACGATGGTGCTGGCGCTGGATGGCCGCTACGAGAGCTTCACGCTCGGCAAAGAGGTATCGGTCGCCCAGGTGGACGAGATCTCGGTTCTCGCCGAGAAGCACGGCTTCCACCTCGCGGGGTTCCGCTCCTTCGAAAAGGCAATCGACTCCACCGCCATCGACCGCATCCGGCAGAACGCGTTCGGCCCGGCGCGTAAGTCCCTTGCCGGTGCATCCCACCGCTCCACTCCGCGCCCCACCCCGGCGAAGAACCGCAGCCAGGCATAGAATGCCGTCGCTGAGTGCGCCGTAAGAATGACAAACTGACCGCCAATTCTCTTGGCGAATAGTTATCAAAGGGTTGCGCGGGCGAAAGATTGAAAGTCGCGCAAGTCATCAAACACCTGGAGGCGGACGGCTGGTATTTCGTGCGTATGAACGGTAGCCACCGGCACTACCAACACGCGACAAAGCCTGGAACCGTTACCGTATCCGGCGCGCCCTCCAAGACTGTAGCACCGGGAACACTTGCCAGTATGCGGCGACAGTCAGGTGTGAATGCTCTGCGTTAGTATTACAATCCTCCCGTTCCTTGTAAGATCGAGATGGGATAACAAAGGAGGCTAGATGTGAAAGAATATTTGGTAATCTACGAGGAAGCCGGCGGTGATTGGTCGGCTTATGCGCCGGACGTTCCGGGATGTATTGCGGCTGCCGACACGCGGGAGGAAGTTGAAAAGTTATTCCGCGAGGCGCTTGAGGCGCATCTTGAAATTATGCGAGAGAGCGGAGAAACGATCCCGGAGCCGCGCACGCAAGCTGGCCACGTCGCAGTAGCAGCGTAAGATGCCCCATCCGGAGAAAAAGAACTGTGAAATTCACGCTTGTTTCTATGGCCGTCATCCTAGCGGTGTTTATGTGTGTCATCGGTTGCGGTAGCGGAGGTGGAGGAAATTCAGGAGCCGTCGTCAGCAATGTCGGAGGTAGCGGCGGAAGCAATGGCGATGTCTTCCGCGGCATCTGGACGGGAACTTTGACTTCTAACGCTTTAGCTGGCCCGGCTCCTGTCGAGCTTGAGCTCTTCAGCAATGGCACAACGTTGACCGGCACCGACCGGATAACAGTCGAGCACGATTGGCTCATCGGGGTGGACACCGGCACAATTACTTCAACCACAAATACAAGTGCCACCGCGAATGTCTCGCTGGATTATGGCAAAATCGGGGTCTGGACCGGTACGGCGACGGCTACAAACAGTACAATGACGGGCTCGGTTTCCATTCCCGCATTAGGAGGCGTCTCGGCAACCGCCACCTTTTCACTGACTAAGTCCGGCGCGACAGGTGATGCGATGGTCGCGGGCACTTACACGGGTCTGAGGCTCGATACTGTGGCGGGCGCGACCCCTAAGGCCATTGCGTTCACCATATCACAATCCAACCAGATGCTTTCACTCGTCGATACAATAACCAACAATGGATCGATTCCCGGCACGATCATCGGAAACACAATCACATTCTCCCAGGATACGCCCGGCGGCACCGATGAAACCTACTTCACGGGCAGATTCGAAGGCAGCTCCATCACCGGCACCTGTTACAAGCCTGGAGGCAATTCCGTTAATGGCGCACTCGCTGTCACCGGAACCTTCACGATGACAAAACTGTAGAAGTCGCGCAAGGAGGGCGCGCGTTTTGCCCCACGCGGCGTCCTTCCCTGCAACCACTAAATTTACCAGGAATTCCGTCACCTGCTACGATTGGTACCAAGCGTTGCGGTAAGACACCAGAAAACCCCTGGATCCTATTTGGGTTCCAGGGGTAAACTACTCCCCGTGATGGACTCGAACCATCAACATTTCGGTTAACAGCCGAACGCTCTGCCATTGAGCTAACGGGGATCATCCGACAT
>JAYTEU010000141.1:0-3972 GCA_043734985.1 Chthonomonadaceae bacterium | reverse complement strand
CTTATAAACGTGATCTTGCGCGGCTCTTCGGGCTTACGGACGCGCAGCATAAACTTCGCGGTATCGTTTGGTGAAGTGGCAGAACGTCCGCCGAGTGTCAGCGTGGTTTCCGAGTCTCCCGCAACTTCGGGACGTTCACCGCGCAGGTGAAATGCGACCTTTCGCATGGAAAAGGGTGGGATCGGAGGCACAACCGTCGTTGTGTCGAGAACCGCCTTGCCGGAACAGTGGATCACCCCGTCGGACAGGGTGTTCGGCGTGGCATTGATGACAATCACCGCGCCCACCGTATCGGTCCTTTCGCCGAGAACAAGGTCAGGCAGTGTCATATCCCTGGTGTTGAAAACCGCCGACGAGGCAGGCATGGTCAGTTTTGCGCTCAGCGAGCCCCTGCCGCAGTGGAACAGAAAGACGTTCGGCCCTGCTTTGAGCGCAACCGGGAGTATGGTCCAGCCTGCCGAATAGACGTCACCGACGCGCGGCTCCCCGTTGACATAGACCATATTGTGCCCGGAGGCTTCGAGCAGTCGCACCTCCGGTTTCGCGGCGTCTACTTGAAACGCGGCATAGCCGCCCCGAAGCGCGGGACCGCTGAAGCCGCCGTCCTTGTTCGCCTGGAGCCGCGCCCACTGTACCGATCCGCCGTCCGGAAGGGCGACGGCGTCTCCCGCCTTCGGATAGCGCCAGGCTCCCGCTACTATCTGCGCTTCCAGGGCATCCGTATGTACGGGGCCACGCCCATACCGGCCAACCGACGGGAGCGCCAGGCCGTCGCGCAGTACGATCGCAGTTTCCTGCGCGACGGCCGGCGAGAGCCCGGTAAGAATCAGGAGCGCTGACAAGACTATATTGCTAAAGAAATTCATAACCCAACCTTCATGATTTGGTGTAATCGGAGTTCAACTAGTGCTCGCCTGATTCACCGGCGAGACAGACGGCTCGATTTCCGCATCTTGCAGACGCAGTAAGCCTTCCAATATTTCCCGCGCCGTTTGCTGCTTGGCCTGTGTTCCGGTTGGAGCGGTGGCGTCGGCCTCCAGCGTTTGCCCGGCCCACGTTACCGTCATTTTGCAATGAACGTTGGTCGCGCCCTCAATATGGACAGGCCGATTGACGATTCGAGGCTTTTTGAGGGAATACGCCGTAAGGACATTCCACAAGGCACTCACCCAGTCTCCCGGTTCGGTCATCTCGCGTGCATGCCGAAATGCCTCAATCCGGCGCTTCTCGGGGCGCGTCACCTTTGGGGGCGCCGGACGAGCCTCGCTGGAAACCATTGGCGTTGCGGCAGGATAAGTGGCCGTGGGATGCGGAATACCGAGGAGCCGGCAGCAGAGCGCCAGCGCCGCGCGCTGCTGTGCGGTCTTCTTGTTGGAACCGGTCTGCGTGCTCGACTCGGGGCGTTCCGTTCCTCGCGTCACCGATACCGTACATCGGAAACGCCCGTGTTCTTGGATGTATTCATAGTTTGGGTTGGCCCAGGCTCCTGCCTGGCTGCCAATAAAGATCAACGATATCGCATGAAAGGGCCGGCTGTTGAGCCAAATCACGGTAGCGCCCCGCAGCCGTGCCCACTCCTCGCCCTCTTGTGGGCTCAGGAAGAGCAGGAAGTATATCTCCTTAACGGATACGGAATCCGACGCAAGGCGCGCTTCCATGCCCTCCACCAGCCGCTCCGGCGGCGGTCCCTTCGCAAGGGATGCCTCCAGCACCTGAAATGCCTGCTTGTCCGGAAGGTTCGCTATTTGTTCGGGTTCCGCGTCCACCAGTTTCGCCGCAATCGCAGCGGCTCGCTGCTTATGGGCCAGCGAAACGCGCTCCATCTCCTCGTCTATCAGATCGTTCAGATGGTTTCCGACCTCGATAAGATCCGCGCGAGTATAGGGCAGTGGCTTTCCCTGAAGGAGCGCGCTAACCACACGGTGGTTTACAAGGTCAGCATAGCGGCGGATAGGCGAAGTAAAGTGGAGATAGGCCGGAAGGTTGAGCCCGAAGTGGCCGTGAAGGTCCGGGCCGTAGCGTGCGCGAGAGAGAAGGAGGTGCATGCGACGCTCGAGCGTTTCCAAGTCGAACATATCGGGGTGCGAGATAGCTGCCTGGATATCCGCGATCAGGGAATCGCGGTCCGGTGCGGCCGCGCGGGCGGTATGATTGCGAAAGAGGGTGGGCGCGTCGGCCTGAACCAGAATCTCCGCCATGCTGCGGTTTGCAAGGATCATTAACTCCTGAACGACAATATAGCCGATGTGCCTCTCTTCGCGTTTCAGTCTGCGCAGCGCTCCCTCTTCGGTTAAAGTCCAGCCGGTTTGCAGGTCGTAAAGCGCGAGTTCGCCCCGTTTCCGGCGCGCTTCCAGCAGACGTGCCGCCAGCGCCGCCATGCGCTCCAGCATGGGGCGGAGACTTGAATGCACGTCCGGTCCGGGGGCGTTGTGAAGGACGGAACGAACATCCGCGTGGCTGAGGCGGGCCGCCACCTTGATGCGCGCGGAGAACACCGCGATCTCTGTCGCTGCGAGCGCGGCATCGAGTGCTATCCGAATGCAGAGAACGTGCCGAGATTTGCCGGGCAGGAGACTCAGACGGTCCTCTCCGAGGAAAGACGGCAGCATGGGGGCGCTGCCGCGGGCATAGTAGCGTGTAAATCCGCGCTCCCGTGCCTGAAGGTCACGCGCGGTGTCCATGTGAATTCCGCGCGCTACATCGGCAATGCAGATCGTGACCCGCATTGCTGCGTCCGTGTCATCCAGCCAGACGGCGTCGTCCAGGTCCATCGAAGTCGGCGCGTCGATGGTGATGCCGTCCACGGACATCCCCTCCGAGTCTTCAATGGCAATGAGTTTGAAGCGTGCATCCATAAAAAGCGATTTGGTCCAAATTCCGGGGTGCCGTGAACAAGTGATATCCACATTCTTTACCGTGATATTCTAGAAGTCGCATTTCCTCAGACGGCAACTCAGTTCCTCTAAGCTACGCGTGTTTTCATGCTGATTTCGACAAATAAATGACTACCCGACTTGCCGAAATGAGCGCGCCGAAAGTGTAGAGGATGCCCCGCTATGTCGTTCGAAAGTGTATAAGAGCGCCCCCTAACCCCCAATTCTGGGGGAACTAGCCGTAGCGAAGTGCTTTGACACCCCCACGATTGGGGGCCCGGGGGGCGCTCTTCGCACACACTCTTATAGATGGGCGTTCCGACGGAACAGACGGTACAATGGTGGGAACGAACAGTATCTGTATCGAGGAGAGTACAATGTCCACCCGCCCGCGAATCCTGATCGCCGAGTGTTTACAGGAGATTTCGTCGTTCAATCCCGTGCCGTCGCAGTTTGAGAATTTTCGCATCGAGCGGGGCTGCGAGATGCGATCTCAGGCCGGTCTGAATACGGCGCTCGGCGGCGCTCTTGCCGTATTCGAGACTGCGGGCATGGATCCGGTATTTGCGATCAGTGCACGTGCCGGGTCGGCGGGTATGTTGTCGGCGGACGGATGGAAGCGGCTGTCGGCGGAGATCCTGGAGGCGGTGGCTGCGGGCACGGCGATGGGTATCGACGGCGTCTACTTTTCGCTTCATGGCGCGATGGGCGCGGACGGCGACCTGGACCCCGAAGGCTATCTGCTCTCGGAGACGAGGCAGATCGTTGGTGACCGCGTCCCTATCGTCATTTCACTCGACCTGCACGGTATCCTTACCGATCGGATGCTCCGGCATGTGAACGGACTGGCGATCTATCACACCTACCCGCATATCGATTTCGCCGACACCGGCCAAAGAGCGGCCCACCTGCTTCGGCGCATTGTCAACGAGAAGATTCAGCCTGTTATTGCAAGAGTGGTAATTCCGGCTCTGGTGCGCGGCGACGAGCTGATCACGAAGAGCGGGTGCTATGGCGACCTCCTTCGTGAAGCTCAGCGAATCGAGCGCGATGGGACCGCGCTGGCCGCCGGAATAATGATCGGCAACCCGTTCACCGA
>JAYTEU010000140.1:0-4465 GCA_043734985.1 Chthonomonadaceae bacterium | reverse complement strand
TGTGCGCGGCGACAACGCGGCGGAGAGCCGCGACAGCCGCGCGTTCGGCCCGGTAGCCATCTCCGCGGTCGAGGGCCGTGTGCGCTGGCGGTACTGGCGAGGCCGGTAGGACACCAAGACACGAAGGTTCATGACTGACCCATTTTCCCGTCGTGACGGGACGTGGTGTGGAGGACTGGGGCCTCCCCACGGTTGGGCCGCGACAACTGCTGTCGACTTCCCGAGTTATCCTTGCCAAACGGACCGCCGGTGGGCATGATGCCGCCAGACTGGTAGGCAGGTGGACTGAGTGGGCGACTTTGAGCAGGCCTTGGCCCAGACCGAATCGGACGCACTCGACTTGCAACGCGCCGCGCTAGCAGTGGTGAAGGCGTCGAAGCAACTGGTGGCTGCAAGCAAGACCGGTGACGTGGCGGCCATGGAGAAGGCTCTGGCCGAAACTAAGCGGACCACGACCACCCTTGCAGTACAACAACGCAATACCCAGGAGGGCTGGTACTTCGACGCCATCGGCCACATCCGCGATGGCGACTACCTCAAAGAGCTAAAGGTCGCAGCGAAAGAGGTCGGGTTACGCCTGTTCGAGCAGGACGGGCGCCTCTTCAGCTACCCCGTGCTTCTGGGGATCGTAGGTGGCTCGGTGCCTTCGGACCTCGCTGTTACGATCGATCGCCAGAAGGTGCGGACTATGCGTCCCTCGTTCCTTGCGGCAATCCTAAAACGGATGAGCACACAAGCGCCGAAGTTCAAGCCAGACGCGTTTCTCCGTGGGATTTATTTGGCCTATCGCGTCGCGGAGAGGGAGCGGGGGCAACGCAACATCGACGCGCGTACTGGCCCCATGCTGGAGCTGACGCGGATCTATGAGTTGTTGACGCTCTTTCCTGGCCAACAGAAGGAGTACGGACGCCAGGAGTTCGCCCGAGACCTTTATCTCCTGGATCAGAGCAGCGCGAAGGAGACCGACGGACACGCATTCCGGTTCGCCGCATCCACGGGCACCAAGGGTAGCGCATCCAAATTCTTCCAGTTGGTCGATCGCGAAGGTCACGAACGCGTTTACTACGCGATCAGTTTCGAGCGATCACTTTGACAATGAACGTTGCCGATTGGCTTGCAGTAATGGGCCGCGAGTACCTCGACAAGTACATTCCCGCTGGCGGCGCCGCCATCAAATTCCTGGTTGCCGATGGAAACGACGATGCGCTTATCGACGAGATCGCTGAGGCTTCACGGCAGCGCGGCTATGTCACGGCAACGGTGGATGCGCGGGAAATGGACATCAACAAGGTCGAGGAGATCTTCTGGGCCGTTGCCCGCCAGGTTCGGTGGCAGGACCTCGCTGCCTCTGTGCGGCGCCGCGGCTTCCAGGATCTCCAGTGGCAAATTCCAGATGGGACAGCCGAGACCTTCGAAAGCATCGCCGACGCGATTGGCACAAACCGGCAACTACTAGAAAACGCCATGAACAGGTGGTTGACCGTGAACGTCTTTCGAGACTACCGCCTGAGTTCGGACTTCCGCCTGGCGATGATGTTCCTTTGTCTCGAACCTCTGAAGTCCCCCATGGCGGGGCCAACACCGCTCGAGAGCAGCATTATCGACTGGTTGAACGGCGAACTGCGGTTAATTTCGGCCCTAAGGTCGGCCCAGATTTACCAGAAAATCGCTCGCCACAACGCTCGCGATCTCTTCGTTTCGCTCGGCCATTGGGTGAAATCAGCCGGCAAGCCAGGGGTCTCGGTTGTCATCGACGCGCGCGCGATTGGCGTGCCGACTCGCGCTCAGGCTCCCGACCCGTCCCAGTGGTACAGCCGTGCCCAAATATTGGACCTCTATGAGGTCCTCCGTCAGTTCATCGATTCTATGGACGAAACTGAAAACACCTTTATCGCCGTTGTCTTCCCGCCCATGCTTACTTCCGACCCCAAACGCGGCATGGAGGCTTATCGCGCTCTACAGATGCGCATTGTGGAAGAAGTCCGCGATCGAACCCAGGAGAATCCGTTCGCCGCGTTGATTAGTCTTAGTGAGGAGCGCTGACATGCCGACCGAGACCAACCTTAGAGATCGCCGCGCCATCGAAGCTCTGCGCGCAGGCGTGCCAAACGGCGATGCCGTCCGCCGTCTGGGTTGTAGCCACCCCAGGATCGAGGAGCAGTTTCGCGCGTTGCTCGCAGGCGTCGATTCCGGATTCGCAGACGGGTTGCAGCCTCCCGGACTGTTGGTGAGCGGCGACTTCGGTTCGGGCAAATCGCACTTGCTCGAATTCCTTCAACATCTCGCCTTGGAAGAGAACTTCGTCTGCAGCAAGATCGTTGTGAGTAAGGAGACGCCGATCTCGGACCCGCTCAAAGTGTTTCGCGCCATGGTCAGCGAAGGCAGAGTTCCAAACAAGCTCGGTCCGAGCATTCAGATTCTCGCCGAGAGCCTGAAACCGGGAGCTGCAAGTTATCTCGAATTCTACAATTGGGCCGGGTCCGATCAGCCCGGAGTCGCCGCGCAGTTTCCCGCGAGTCTCGCCGTCTTAAAGCACGGTGGAGACCAGGAATACAACCAGCAGATCGCGAGGTTCTGGGCCGGAGATAGGCTGAACACCGCGCTGCTCAAGGACAACTTGCGCGGGATCGGCCAACTCAGCTCTTACCATCTCGGCCCCCTGCCGACGCAGCGCGAACTCGCGTTTCAGCGGATCCGATTCGCTCCGAGGCTAGCTCGCGCCGCCGGCTACCGCGGTTGGATAGTGTTGTTCGATGAACTCGAACTCATCGGCCGCTACGCCTTCAAGGGACGGGCCAATGCCTACGCCGAACTCGCCCGCTGGCTCGGACGCCTGGATGACACCGCCGACGGGCGGTTCCCGGGCCTCGGCACGGTCGGCGCGATTACCTCTGACTTTGAGACGAAGGTCCTCCAGGGCGGCTTCTGCGACGAAGAGCGCGTACCGAACAAACTGAACGCCAGCCTTCGGCCTGCGGACCATGATCTCGCGGGCCTGGCGACTCGGGGCATTCGCACGATCCTCAACCACGCGGAACGGCTCCCCGCGTTGACCCCCGACCAGGTGAAATCAGCGCACGATAACCTCCGGCAGGCGCACTCGGATGCCTTCGGATGGAATGCTCCGGTCCTCGCCGAGTGCTTTTCCCCCGATACGAGTTCGGTAATGCGGCCCTACATCCGTCGTTGGATCACCGAATGGGACATCAAGCGCCTTCAGCCGGACCATGCCTTTGACCCGGTGGAAACTCTTCTCCCGCCGCTTCAGTACAACGAAGACGACGACCTCGAATGGACAGACCCCAGCGACCCGACCGGCGAGTGATCGCCTTCGACCAGGAGCCGGATCCGGCTCAGGACCACCCATGGCTGGATCGCCTCTTCCCGTTCCAGGTCGAAGGCGTGAACGCCCTCATCGCCGGTCATGCTGTCCTTCTTGCCGACGACATGGGGCTTGGTAAGACGATCCAGGCGATCGCCGCGTTGCGCGCCCTGAAGGCCACCGGACAGCTTCAGTCCGCGGTCGTAGTCGTGCCAGCGGGGCTCATCGCTCAGTGGCGCTTGCAGTTCTACGAATGGGCCCCGGAACTCGCCTTCTCCACCGTCCGCGGTCCGCAAACCGACCGCGCCTGGCAATGGCGGACCAAAGCGGACGTCTACATTGTGAGCTACGAGACGCTTCGTTCCGACTTTTCCCTGAACCCCCATGCGCCGGTGGCGAAGGAATGGAGCGTGGTGATCCTCGACGAAGCACAGCGCATCAAGAACCGCGACGGCGACGCCGCGCAGGTGTGCAAGCAGTTGAACCGCCTGCGTTCGTGGGCGCTCACCGGCACGCCGCTCGAAAACGGGCTTGACGATACGGCTTCGATACTGGAGTTCGTCCAGAGTTCGCCTTCCGGGACTCGCGCTGACTCTTCTGCCAACGATATTCGCACTGCGCTCGCCGAAGTCCAGGTCCGTCGGCGCAAGGCCGATGTCCTGCCGCAGCTGCCGCCGAAGATGTCGATTACCGTACCCCTCGACCTTTTGCCGGCCCAACGCCGGGCCTACGACCGTGCCGAGCGTGAAGGCATAGTGGTGCTTCGCGATCTTGGGGCGAAGATCACGATCACCCATGTTTTCGAACTCATCCTGAGGCTCAAGCAGGTGTGCAACTTCTGCCCAGAGACGGGCGCCTCCGCGAAGCTCGACGACCTGCGCGAGCGGCTCGAAACCATCGCCGCAGGTGGCAACAAGGCACTGGTGTTCTCCCAGTTCGTCGATGCGCCTTTCGGAGTCAGCCACCTGGCCGACAAACTCTCGGCGTTCGAACCTTTGCAGTATCACGGCGGGATGGATCTGTATGAGCGCGACGCGGCCGTGACGCGATTCAAGCGGGACCCGCGGCACGCGGCGCTGATCCTCTCACTCAGGGCAGGCGGCACCGGCTTGAACCTCCAGGAGGCGTCCTATGTGTTTCACT
>JAYTEU010000139.1:0-17806 GCA_043734985.1 Chthonomonadaceae bacterium | reverse complement strand
CATTTTCGACGCGCAGGACTCCCTGCTCCCGAGATCGAAATCCGGATGCAGTTGGTATGCAAGCGACCGAGTAACCCAAGGCTTATTCGCGCCAACAATTTATTCCCACGCCTAGAACTGAATGACCCTGGCCGGGTGTTGAAAACACCCGTCGACAAAAAACAAGCGTCGTCCGGACGCGATGCGCCTTTGAGATGCGTTGTATCGCGTCCGGGGGACGCCTGGGGCGCAGCGCCCCGCTGCCGGGGCGTTTGTGGCTCCGGCGAGAAAGGCGACACCATGCTGCTGGCGGTGGACGTTGGCAATACCAATATCGTGCTCGCGGTCTATCGGCGCGGCCTGGCCGATGAGCCTCTGGTCGATCACTGGCGTATCCGTACGGACCGCGACCGGACAACGGACGAGCTTGGAATGCTGGTGAAGGAGCTTATCCTGCACTCCGGGCACCAGCTTGCGGATATCCACCATGTGGCGATCTCCAGCGTCGTTCCCACGATGAACGAGACGCTGGCGGACTTTGCGCGGCGGTATCTCTGCGTCGAGCCGTTCTTTGTGACGTCCAAGGTAGACAGTGGGATCGCGATCCTTTATCAGCCACCAACGGACGTAGGCGCGGATAGAATCTGCAACGCCGTCGGCGCTTTCGCGAAATACGGCGGCCCTGCTATCGTCGTCGACTTCGGCACCGCCACCACTTTCGACGCTATCGCGGCCAATGGCGATTATATCGGCGGCGCGATCCTGCCCGGCATCGGCATCTCCATGGACGCGCTCTTCAAGCAGGCGGCGAGGCTCTACCGCGTCGAGTTCGCGGCTCCGCCGGATGCTATCGGCAGGAATACGGTTCACGCCATGCAGAGCGGCCTTGTGTTCGGCTTTGCAGGTCAGACGGATGCGATGGTCGAGCGGTTTCGGCGCGAGCTCGGCGCCTCCGCACGGGTGATCGCCACGGGCGGGCTAGCGGAACTCATTCAGAAAGAGAGCCGGACGATAGAGCTCGTCGATCAACTGGTGACTCTCGACGGCCTGCGGCTCGTATTCGAGCGCCATGCCCGCCTAACCGGGCGCGACGGGTAAACCCTTCGCCGTAGCATGACAGCGCCGCGCCGTTCGACCGTCAATCACCGACTGACCGGGCGCGACGGGTAAACCCTTCGCTATAGGCTGCCCTGCAGCGTGCGTCCTTCGGACGCGATTCGTGTTCGACGGCGGTACCTATGGAGGATGGTTTACGGTACGGGACGTCTGGTGGATAGCGTCAGTGATCGGCGATCCGACGATAGTGGTTGTTTTTGGGCAGACGACGTCCGGCGTCGCCGCAAGGAATGAGATCCCACATCAAGCGGATTCGTTCGTCGAATTATGGGCTTCGATGCGGGCGGCGGTATCCTGCTTGTAGTAGGATTTCATTACCTCGTACATCTCGGGATACTTTTCCCTCATTTGAACGCCCTTCTCAAAGAAGCACTCCGTGGCGACGGCGAAGAATTCGGCGGCGTCCGTTGCGCCGTAGTCGTCGAGGAGGGTGGCGTGTCCTTTTTCGGCATCTTCCACCAGGCGTTTGTACTCCTCGGACATTACGTCGGCCCATCGATCGTACTGCTTGTCGTTCTCCAGGCGCGGCACGCCGTCCGCGCTCCCATCGCCAAGGTCCAGTTTATGCGCGAACTCGTGCAGCACGACGTTGCGGCCGTCGTGCTCGTTCATGCCACCGGTCTTCACGTCCATCCATGAGAGGATGACCGGACCGGTCAGCCATGCCTCGCCCAGACGCCCGCTTGGCCCCACGGTGACAACGCCGCCGGGGCCGATTTCCTGCTCCCGCGCGACGTAGGCGGTTGGGTATACGAGGACCGATTCGACATTGGCAAAATAGCTGTGCTCCAGGTTCAGCAGGAGAAGGCATGCCTCGGCGGCGATCGTGACTTTTATCTCGTCGTCCATTTCGAGGCCGCCGCATCCCTCCCAGCTCTTCTCGTCGACGAATATGCGCAGATCGTCGTGAAGCTTTGCGCGCTCCTGATTGGTGAGATAGGCGTAGTGGGCGAAGTTCTCCTCCAACATGGCGGCCCACGGCTCAGGGAACGGCTGTTCGACGAGGTCCTTACGATGGCGCTCACGGAACCAATCGAAAATCATTGCCGTTCCTCCTCGATCGATCGAAATTCGCCAGGTAACCGATTTAGATTGCCCGGCGCGGAGTTTGCGGGTCGGATCTGTAAAATCAGTTGGCAATGGGGCTGAGCGCGTCTCGCCGGGGCCTCGCCGAAAGGCTCCACGCCAGGATCAAAATCGTCACTACGAGGCAGATCGTGGCGTTGATCCTGATCGCCGGAAGCGCGTGGTATCGGTTGGCGAGAAATCCGATCTCAAGCCCACCGACCGGAAAAAGGCCCTGAAAAACGAGCGAGTAGACCGCCATGACGCGCCCGCGCAGCTCGTCGGGCACCTCTTCCTGAACGAGCGTTTGAGCGGCCATCCCGAATACGATCATGGCGAACCCACCGATCGTCAGCAGGATCAGTACCTGCCAGAAGGCCCCGGCAAAGGACATTGCCTGAAGCGCGATGCAGAACAGCGCCGAACCGCCGTACACCTGCCATCTGCGCGAGATCCTGTCGCCGGAACCCGCCAGAAGCGCCGCGCCAAGGGCCGCGCCGATACCGTTGAAGATCATGATCATGGTAAATCCGGCCTGACGGCGATGGAACAGGTCGGCGAGCATGGGGAAGAGCGTCGAAGCGGACCAGGTGAAGAGGCTTCCGGCGGCAATTAGAAGAATCAGCCGGAGCACTCGGCGGCTCTGAAGAATGTAGGTGAAGCCTTCCAGCACGTGCATCTCGTGCTTCGTCGGCTCGGTGCGCCGCACTCGGAGCATCGTCAGCGAGATGATAACAGCGACAAAACTCAGGCCATTGATCGCGAAGCACCAGGTCGCGCCGTACTTCTGGAGAACCGCTCCCGCTAGAAGAGGTCCAATGACGCGCGCGAGGTTGAATCGGAGCGCGCTCAGGGCGATTGCATTGCCGAGCGCGTCGCGCCGATCCACAAGCTCGACGACGAACGCCTGCTGGGCAGGCATATTAAACGCGCTGCTGAGGCCAAGAAAACCAGAGAGCAGAACGATGTGCCAAGGCTCCATCTTGATCCAGCGCCCCGAGGCCAGGATCGCGAGGGCGAACGCGAGCAGCATCTGCACGGTCTGATTCGCAATGAGGATCGTGCGCTTGGCGTACCGGTCCGCAAGCTGCCCGCCCCAGACGGAGAACATCACGTACGGTATAGCGTTAGCCGCCGAGACGATACCCAGCCACCGCGGATCGCGAGTGAGGTCCCACACGACCCAGTTCTGCGCGACCTGCTGCATCCACGTGCCCGCCACGGAGACGAGCTGGCCGAAGAAGAAGATTCGGAAGTTGCGGAACGACAGCGCGTAAAACGGGCCACGATCGCGCACGGCGGGGGCGGACGCGAGCGCGGCGTCAACTTCCGTCTGCGTCATGGCCCCCGTGCCGATTATGGTTGTGGCCTCAGCTCCTTCGTCGCGAGCGGGCGCCGGCGCATCACTCATATGCTTTTCCAACGTCGATCGACTTTATACAAGCCGGACCTACTCGAATCGCAGCGCCACGATCGGGTGCAGCTTCGCGGCCTTGCTTGCCGGATAGATACCGAAGAAGAGTCCCACTCCGACCGAGACAGCCACGGCCGCGAAGACTGCCGTCGCGTTGACGATGGCGCTCCACCCGCCGATAGTGGCCAGCAGATAGGCGCCGCCGACGCCCAGCCCGATTCCGATCAGGCCGCCAATGAGCGAGAGGATAGACGATTCGATCAGAAACTGCATCAGGATGTCGCGCGGGGTGGCGCCGATGGCCTTCCGGATACCGATCTCGCGTGTTCGCTCGGTGACGGACACGAGCATTATGTTCATAATACCGATCCCGCCGACGATGAGCGATATTACTGCCACAGCGCTTAACAGACTTGTCATGGTGCCGGTCACGCTCTGCTGGGTCGCGAGCAGATCCGTCTGGCTGAAGATTTTGAAGTCGTCGTTATCCGGATAGGGCGGCGGCGCGTGATGCCTGTTTCGCAGGAAGTTCGAGATCTGCTCCTGGGCAAGCGGCATCATCGTCTGACTGGTGCAGCGGACGGAGATCATGTCGATGTTACGCTTGTTCAGGATGCGGCGCATCGCGGTCGTGATCGGGACGATTACGATATCGTCCTGATCCTGGCCCCACGAGGTCGCGCCCTTGGGCGCCTGCATACCCACGACGAGAAAGTTCTGGCGGTTCATCGCGATCGTCTGCCCGGCCAGGTTCGTATGCGAATCGCCGGTTAGCTTTTCCGCGATGGTCGTTCCGACGACGCAGACCTTCTGACTGCCTTCGACTTCCGCGTCGGTGAAGAACCTGCCACGGTCGATATCCAGGCTCTTAACGAACGGATAATCGACCGTAGTGCCCGTCATTCGCGATGTCGAGTCCTTGTTGCCCATACGGATCGATACGCCGCCTCCGACCGAGGGAGCGATCGCCTCCACGGTCTTCGGAAAGTGCTCCGCGATGTGCGTCGCATCGTCCAGCGTCATGCGGTTAGTGGAGCCTCCGTCCGTCTTGCCCGATGCCGCGGTTATCCTGACGCGGCTGCTTCCGGCGAAAACCGTAAGAAGATTGGTGCCAAGCGAGTTGACCGTCTCCGTAACGCGCTGCGTGGCTCCTTCACCGATTGCGACGACCAGTATTACGACACCGACCCCGATAATAATGCCCAACATTGTTAGCGCGGACCTTAGCTTGTTATTTGCTAGCCCCCGAATGGACACACGGAAGCTCTCAAAAATGTTCAATAATCTATCTCCCCGAAGCCGCTAGAGCCGCTGCTTTGCGCTGCTCCTCCCGGCGCCTCTCCTGAACCATCTGCTCCAGCACGTCGACCGCCATGAGACGATCGCGAACCGGCTCATCGTCTAGCACCTGCCCGTCCTTGATGTGCACCATGCGCTTGCAGTGATGCCCGATATCCAGCTCGTGCGTGACCATCACGACCGTGCTGCCCTCGGCATTCAGCTCCTGGAAGATATGCATGATCTCCTCGCTCTGCAGGCTCGCCAGATTTCCGGTGGGCTCGTCGGCAAGGATCAGCCTTGGCTCCGAAGCGACCGCTCGCGCAATGGCGACGCGCTGCTGCTGGCCGCCGGAGAGCTCGTTCGGACGGTGGTCGAGCCGGTCGCCCAGCCCCACCCGCTCGAGCGCCTGGATCGCCTTCGCTTTGCGGTCCTTGCGGTGCCCATAGAGCATGGGAAGCTCCACGTTCTCCAGGGCCGTGGTTCGCGCGAGCAGGTTGAAGCCCTGGAAGACGAACCCGATCTTCTGGTTCCGAATCCGCGCCAGCTCATATTCGTCCATGTCCGCGACTTCGACGCCGTCGATCAGGTACGAGCCTTCCGTGGGAGCGTCGAGGCAGCCGATAATGTGCATGAGGGTAGATTTACCGGAACCGGATGGTCCCATGATGGCGACGAACTCACCTTCGGAAATTTCGAGATCCAGACCGTCCAGCGCCCGGACGATCTGATCCCCCATGATGTACGTTTTGTGTATATTGCGCAGCGAGAGAAGCGTGGGCATATTAGCCGCCTCCTCGACGGCCACCGCCGCCCGCTCGGTTTCCACCGCTCGGCCCGAACGGAGACTGCGGTCCAAAGCCCTTCGCACCCTGATCCAGACCGGCGAGCACGACCTTGTCGCCCTCCTTGACGCCTTCGCGAACCTCGGTGAAGGTGCCGTCACTGCCGCCTGTCTTTACTTTTGTAGGCACCGGCGCGTCCTTACCGTCCTGTTTCGCCAGAAGCGTTACCGTTGTACCGCGCTTACCTACTTTTACGGCTTCCGACGGCACGAGCAGGACGTCTTTCCGGATACCGGTCTGAATGGTAACGCTCGCGGTCATATCCGGCTTGAGCATCTGCATCGGATTGCCTTGCGGACGGGTGCCGCGGTCGCTCGCGCCGGCCGTCTCAAGCGCCGGACCGCCCCCTGCCGCGCCGGGTGAGCCGGCCGGCTTAGCCGCTCGCTTTCCGCCGACGCCGGCGTCAGGCCGGCGCACCCCGTCGAGAGCGATGGTCACATCGTAGGTAATGACGCCCTGCTGGATCGTCGAGCCCGAGGCCACTTTGGTGATGTGGCCCTTAAATGCGCGCTTGGAGAACGCGTCGACCGTGATGTCGGCCTGCTGTCCGACGCGGATCTTGCCGATATCCGTTTCGTCGACGAAGGCGTCAACCTGCAGGCGGTTCAGGTCTGCTACGATAATCAAGGTAGGCGCCGACAGCCCCGCGGCCAGCGTTTCACCCTGCTGCGAGGCGAGCTGGAGTACGGTGCCGGTGATTGGCGATTTGATAATCGTTTTGTCGAGCTGGGCGCGGTTGTAATCGACAGTAGCTTGCGCCTGGGTAACGGCATCGCGCGCCTGCTGCACGTCCTGCATCTTCAGGACATCCTGGGTAGTGTTGCCCTGCGCAGTCCGGAGCGCCGCTTCCATCTGGCGCACGCGGGCGCGGGCGTTCTCTACATCGGCTCGCTTAGCGGTGACCTGGAACGTACCGGCTTGCGCGGAGTCGAGGGCAGCCTTTGCGCCGTTGACGGCCTCCCGTGCCTGCGAAACCTCATCTTTAGCGGCGGACAGATCGGCGGCTACCTTTTCGCGTATCAGGCTGACATTCTTCGTCGCAGAGTGAATCTGCGACTGCGCGACGGAGTCGGCTGCCTGCGCCGAATCGACAAGGCTCGCCGCGACAAAGCCCTGGGCGAGCAGGCTTTGGTTGCGCTTCAGAGTTATGGCAGTGTTCTTGGCGGTCGCCTGGGCCTGCGTTACCTGCTCCTGCGCGTTCGATATTTGAAGGTTGGCGCTGGCCTGAACCTGTTTCTGGTTCGAGGTCGCCGTTGCGAGTCCGGCCTGCGTTGTAGCCAGCGCGCTCTCTGCCCGTTTGATGTCGTTGGGGGTCTGCGCCGACTGAAGATTGGCCGCGGCCAGCGAGGACTGGAGTGCGGCCTTCGCGCTGTTGAGGTCCGCCTGGGCCTGCGCAACGGCGCCGGAGGTCTGCGTGCGCTGCATTCCCACGCCTGACTGCTGCTGCGTGAGTCGAGAGCGGGCGCCAGCGAGCGTCGCCTCCGCTTGGCGAAGCTGGGCTTCGATGTCCGGCAAGTCCAGCTCGGCGATCGTATCGCCGGATTTCACCTTGCTGCCTACGTCGGCGTAGAGCCTCTTAATGCGACCCGTGATCTGCGAGCCGATTTTGACCTGAGCGCCGGTCTGAGCCGTTACGCTGCCCGATGCAGACACGGACTCGACCAGATCGCCGCGCTTGACCGTATCCGTGAGCAGCTTGCCGGTGCCGTCATCGACCGGATGGGTTTTGACCCAGCCCCACCAACCGCCGCCCGCCAATGCCGCAACTACCACGCCCGCGATCAACGGACGGAAGTTGCGCTTGGCTTTTCTGCGCGCCACCGGTGGCGCGCCGGCTTGTTCCGTAACCATAACCGACACTCCTATATCTTAAAAGGCGAATGATTTCAACGATTAACGTCCGTAATTCGGGCAGCGGCGCCATTTGCAGCTCCGGCAGTGAATCTGGCAAGAGTCTCTTCCACGGTCGGCAGTTCCCGCCGGGATGGCACGTCCATTTGAGACGATTCCGAAGCGTAACTGTTTCCATCCAAATTTCCATCCAAATCTATTTTCGAGCGCATATTCAATCGACGCGCGACCGCCTCAAGTACATTGACAGCATGCAGGAATTCGCGACGCTCCAATTCGTCGAGCTCGCCCCAAAGCGCGCCCAGGTGCTCGTGGCGTCGTTCGCGGCGCTGCCGGACCCAATCGTTTCCGGTGGCAGTAAGCCGCAGCCTGACGACGCGTCGGTCGTTCGGGTCGCTCAAGCGCTCGGCGAGACTGTGTTTCACCAGGCGGTCGGCGGCCTGGGTGAGCGCGTTCTGACGCACTCCCAGCCGTTCGCTAAGCCTGCCCATCGTCTCGCCGATCTCGGCAAGCTCCGGTTTCTCGTGCTCTACGTATAAGGCATAGGCGAGGCGCATCTGTGCCAGCGGCAGTTGAAATAGCGGCATGTCCAGGTTCTCCGCGTCCATCAGACGGCGCATAATTCGAGGCAGAACCGTCTCGAGCCAGGCGAGCGCGGCCTCGGTCGGCATCACCTGCGCAATGCTATCCCCCACTGTCGATGCTGCCATTTCGTCCATGGTATTAGGACTTGTCCTTTATGTTCGGCTCCGCGCAACGGTGTTTCATTCGCCAACAGTATATTATACATGAAATAATTCGTGAAAATTTCACACCAATGAAATATTCGTACACCCAGGTAATTCGTGTAATGTTACCGGTTTAGGAATCCTTGCGGATGTGGCACAACCATGTTGCGATCTCGCGGTTGACCTGAGCGCCTTTTGGCGGCGCAACGCCAGGCTCCGACGATCCGGACGTGCATTGAAAGTCGTGGGAGGGCCAAGTGATGAGAACAACGAGCGCCGAGGAGATTGAGGTTCGGCCAACGTACGGCCGATTCAGCCATGTGAAGATGAAAGCGCACCAGGCAAACGAGCGCACGCTCATCGTCTGGGTCTGCGCGGGGCTGCTGATCATGGCGGGCAGCATTCCAGCGGCGCAGTTCAGCCGCGAAATAGACGCGAGCCCCGTCGTGGATGTGTTCGTAAGCCTGAAGTCATTTCAGACCAGCTCCATGCTGGGCCTTGCCGCACTCATTTCAGGCGTGGTCGTTTCCATTCTATCGTGCTTTCGCTACGTCCGAGCCAGGCAAAATATCGAGGAAGGCATCTATCGCGGCCCGGACTTCTTCCATCTCGCGTTCCTGGGTGTGATTCTGTTTGCAAGCCTGTTCGTCGGTCTTTACTTAATGGAGAAGCATGGGGCGCACTGGATCGGCCAAGCGGCATCCAGTTCGACGCAGGAGATTGGGGATCTGCAGGAGAGGCCGGGCCCCGTCACGGACACCGGTCCGAAGGCAGCCTCCAACCGAACCTGCTGACCGCAACAAAGAGGTAATCAACGGCTGGGCGATGTCCGGGATCGCCTAGCCGTCGTCCTTGTACTCTTCGACGCTTGGGATCGCGCCGCCCGGATTGAACATTCGCTCCACTTCGTCCCGGCTTACCATGATCTCTCGCGGTTTAGCGCCGTTCAGCGGGCCGACAATTCCGCGCTCTTCCATCATCTCGACGATCCGAGCCGCGCGCGTATATCCTATCCGGAAGCGTCGCTGAAGCATGGAAGTGGATGCCTGTCCATTGTTTACCACGAGCCGCACCGCCTGCTCGAAGAACTGGTCGTCAACGTCCTCGGAGTTGTTACCGCCTCCCGAGTCGCCTTCGCTTGCTTCGTTCAGCGTGATGGTAAAGCTCGGCTTCTCCTGCTGTTTCAGGTAGTCGACCAACGCATTAGTTTCGGCCTCGCTAAGGTAGGCGCCCTGGACGCGGATCGGTTTCGGCGCGTCCATCGGCATGAAGAGCATGTCGCCCCTTCCGATCAGACGGTCCGCGCCCGCCATGTCGAGGATAGTCCGCGAATCTACTTGCGAGGCGACGGCGAATGCGATTCGCGATCCGATGTTCGCCTTGATAGTTCCCGTAATAATGTCTACCGACGGTCGCTGCGTCGCAATCACGAGGTGAATGCCCGTTGCGCGCGCCAACTGCGCAAGACGGCAGATGGACTGCTCCACCTCCGCTCCCTGCTGCATCATCAGGTCCGCCAACTCATCTACGATCAGAACGATATAGGGGATCTTGTCTACGTCGGCGACGCGCTGGTTATAGCCATCGATATTTCGCGTACCCACCGCGCTGAAGAGATCGTAGCGGCGATCCATCTCCTTGATGGCAACCCGGAAGATACCGGCGGCCTGCTTCACGTCCGTCACTACCGGATGCATCAGGTGCGGGATGCCGTTCCACAGGGTCAGCTCGACGCGTTTGGGGTCGATCATCAGCAGTCTTACTTCGCGCGGATTCGCCCGATAGACGAGGCTCGCGATCAGCACATTGAGGCAGACCGACTTACCGCTGTTGGTGGAGCCTCCGATGAGAAGATGCGGCATTTTGGTGAGGTCGGCGTACTTGAATTCGCCCGATACATCCTTCCCGAGCGCAACGGTCAGCTTCGATTCCGCCTGCTGGTAGGCTGGATTTTCCAGGCATTCGCGCAGCAGCACCTGGGTGCGCACATTGTTCGGAACCTCCAGACCAATGGCAGCCTTGCCGGGTATGGGCGCCTCGACGCGGACATCGATCGCGGCGAGGCTCATGGAGAGGTTGTCGGCCAGGCCCACGATTTTGCTGACTTTGATTCCGGGCGCGAGCTGGATCTCATAACGCGTGACCGTCGGGCCGGACGCCACTTCAGTGACCGTCGCTTTGATCCCGAATTGGTCCAGAGTGGTCTCAATGGTGTTGGCGCGGTCCTCTACCTCCGTCTGAGAGCGCTTCACCACCGAGGTGGGCGTGGCGTTAAGCAGGTCGAGCGGAGGCAGGGCAAACAGCGGCATGGCGAGCTGCGACACCGGTCCGGCGGCGGAGGGCGCCGCTGCAACCAGGGCAGGCTTGTTGGACTCGATCGGAACGCGCGTACGGCCGGGGGCGACGGGCGCGACCGGTTCGTCCGGCACGGCGTGACTTCGAGCGGATGCCGGGGTGAGTTCCCGCGCGGGGGCAGCGGCAACGACGGCCTTATCATTTTGATTATCATTGGGTCTAAAGCCGACGTGCAGCTTCTCCCACATCGCGTGAAGCGGATTCGCAGGCTTGGAGCGATCTTCCGGCTCTTCCAGGTCTTCATCGACGAAGTTGGTCTTCAGCTCCCTGCGGCGCGGCGCGGTCGAGGTCCCGTTGGTGCGGATCGGCACTTCGCGCTGAGTGACATTTTCGGCGTCGGAATCGGCTCCTGCTCCCGCCGCTTTGAGCCGACGAAAATCAAAGAGGCCTTTTGCGCGCTGACCCACCGGGTGAAGGATCTCGGCAATCGGCCGATCCAGGATCAATATCACCGCGATCACCGTAATAAAGACGAGCAGGAGGGCGCTGAGGGATGGGCCCAGCAGGGTCTTCAGCGGCCATCCGGTAAAGCAGCCGATGAGGCCGCCGAGATCCTTGATATGATCGGGCCGCTGCCACCAACTGAACTTGCCCAGGAGCCTGCCGGAGGAAACCAGGTATTGAGAGGCGACTATTACTAGAAAAATCAGTCCAAATCCGACCGATGTATGACTCAAGGAGAAGCGCTGGTGGCCACGAAGCAGAAGTGTTGCGACGAGGGCAGTGAGAACCGGGAACACAAAGGCGCCCCAACCCGCCAGACCCTGCATGGCTTCGCGGAGCTGAACGAGAAGCCCCGGCTCGCTTTTGCCATAGAGGCAGTAGAAGCCCGCCACCGTTACGAAGAACAGCGCGATGCCGATGATATCGCGCGTGCGCTGGTCGAGTGGCCCGGCGGGTCCGGACGGCTGCGGATTGTAACTGACGGGCGCGAGCTTCGCCTTCGCCATGGGGCTGTCCTCCAGGTAATTCTCCTGGATTATAGCAGAAAGATGACGGCGGGTCAATTGACGTTCCGCAGCGCCGCCGACTTCGGAATCGCAAAATCACTTGATTTGCGGGCGTTAAACCGTTCGCCGGTCCAAAGCCGAAGGTATTCGCGTCAGGTATAGTGAATGTACAATTGATCTCAACCAGTCCGTGTAGAAATCGAAGATCGGGACGCCACGATGCTGCAGCCTATCGATTCGAAACCGTCGTATCCGCAAACGAACCCTAGCGGCGAAGGATCTTTGGAGGCGCGGGAGGCGCCCGCGAATGCAGACCCGATCTGGCAGGCCATTCTGGATCGCCTGCCCAACGGCGTAGCCGTGCTGGACTCGGCAAGCGCAAGAACTTTGTGGACGAACTCCGCCATGGATCTGCTTCTGCGGGAAGGTACGGGAACCACGCAGTCGCGCGGTCGGGCGCCCCATGAGTACCTTCCGGGACTGGAAGCGGACGAATGGGAGGAGATACTGGCGCAGACACGTCAGGCGAACGTCGGCAGCCGGACCGGCAAACCCAGGCGTCTCCAGTTTGTACATTATGCGAGTCGTAATATTGCGTATTGGGAGTGTGCACTGATTCCCACCGGCGAAGGCGATCAGGGCCGGCATCTCATTCTGACCGTCCAGGCGGTCAGCGATCGTGTTCTAAACGAGCGCGTGCTTGCGAGCGCCGGGCGTGCCGCCGAATTCGCCCGGCGCCGCGCCGAAGCGCTCATGCGGCTAACGCAAGTGGTAAACGCGTCGCTTACGACTCCGGATCTCCTCCAGGCAATAACGCACCAGGCGGCTTCCTATTTCGATTCCACCCACGCCGCCGTGCTGCTGCTCGGCCCGGACGGCAGCACGCTGTCAGTTGGTTATGCGATCGGCCTGGCTGAGGCAGGCAATGTCGACGCACCAATGCTCGACCTTACGAACACGCTAGCGGGCCGCGCTATCGCGCACCGCCGGTCTCAGGTCGTTGCCGAGATCAGCGATCCTGAATTGCTTACGCTCGCTCTCGATACCGGAGAACCTCCGCGCGCAATGATCAGCAGTCCGATTTGGCAGGGCGGACACGATTACGGCGTGGTCGAGGTCTACTTTCCGGAACCGCGCGAAGTGACGGTTAACTCTCAGGCGATGCTGAGCGCCTTTGCGGACCAGACAGCGATCGCTCTGCACAAAGCCGACCTTTACGAACAACTGGCGCTGCAGCAGCGTCAGCTTCATTCGATCGTCGAGAATGCTCCGGTATGCATCCTCTATTTCGACATGGACGGCCTGGCCCTCTCCGCCAACTCCACCGCGGCGCGGCGATTTAGCCTTGAAGCTGCACAGATGATAGGCCGTCCCGTGCAGGAGTTCCTTGGGGATGTGCCACCGGGACTGTTCGCGCGCGTCCGCTCGGGCGAACCGTTTCACGCCAGCCACCATGTACATACCAATTCCGCGAACCAGCAGATCGTGTGCGATCTAAGCCTGATTCCGGTAAAGGACAGCGCGGGAACGGTAAGCGGCGTACTTCTCCTGGAGTTCGAAGTGACCGAGTTGGTGCATGCCCGACAGGAGGCGGACCAGGCGCGGCAGGCCGCCGAAAACGCGCTTGCCCAGGTTCAATCGACGCAGACACAGATGGTGCAGATGGAGAAGATGCGCGCCATCGGCGAACTGGCGAGCGGCGTAGCGCACGATTTCAACAACGCGTTGATGGCGATCCTGGGTTACACGGAGCTTGCCGAGGAGAGTATCGATTCGCCGGAGGAGCTTGCGGAGCAGCTTGCCGTCATTCGGAAGGCGGCAGAGGACGCTTCCACTACGGTCAAGCGTCTTCAGCAATTCGCGAAGCAGCGCGTCAAGTCCCACGGCGAGCTCGTCGATGTCAACGGCATCGTCAAAGACGTGGTAGACCTGACGAAGCCCCGGTGGAGGGACGCCGCGCACAAGGAGGACCGAAACTACAAGGTCGCTCTCGATCTGAAGCCCGTTTCCAGCATAATCGCCGAGCCGAGCGGGCTGCGAGAGGTGCTTGTCAACCTGGTCCATAACTCGCTTAACGCTATGCCGGACGGAGGCAATCTTACGCTCTCGACGCAACCGTTCGGGGAGAACCAGGTGGAGATCTGCGTGGCAGACGATGGTATCGGCATGACGCCGGAGGTCGCGGCGCGCATATTCGACCCGTTTTTTACCACGCGCGGGGTCGAGGGAACCGGACTGGGACTGGCCGTCTCCTGGACGATCATCCAGCGATTGTCCGGAGTCATCGAGCTGGACACGGAGCCCGGCAAGGGAACCCGGTTCATGCTGCGATTCCCGGCCGCGGACGGCGTGGCGGCGCCCGCGGCGCCAAGGCGGATCGGCCCCTCTGTTCGCGGGGCGGGGACGCGCGCCCTCGTGGTGGACGACGAACCGTTTGTCGCAAGCGTCGTGACGACCATCCTGACGCGGCACGGTTATCGCGTGGTGGCGGCGCACTCCGGCAAAGCGGCGCTGGAGTGCCTGGAGCAGGAGGGCGACGATCCGTTCGGGGTGGTTTTGACGGACCATGGCATGCCTGGGCTGACGGGCCTGCAGCTCACCGCGGAGATAAAGCGACGCAGACCCTCCCTGCCGGTTCTGCTGCTTACCGGCTGGGGCGAGAGCATTCTGCAATCGCATATTACCGACGTTCTGCCTGACGCGGTGCTCGGAAAGCCAATCAACCAAACCGATCTTATCGATGCCATCGCGCGGGCTATTGAGGCAGAGGCAGCCAAGTAGTTCCCACGGTGCATACAAAGAATCCGAATAGGCTGTCATCATAAATACCATGAAAAAGACGGATCCGAAAACCAAGCTGACGGCGGAGGCGGAACGCGACCGCAATGCCAAGAAGAGCATATCGTATAACCGCAAGGCGCGGCACGACTATGATATCGAGGACACCTACGATGCCGGGTTGGTGCTGGTCGGCACCGAAGTCAAATCGCTTCGGGCCGGCCGGGTAAACTTGGCTGACGCATTCTGCCGTGTCGAAAAAGGCGAGGCGTGGCTTTACAATATGCACGTGACTCCGTACGAAATGGGCAACCGCTGGAATGTGGAGCCTCGGCGCAAACGGAAGCTGCTGCTGCACCATTGGCAGATCGCGGAGCTTAAGACGGAGACCGAGCAGAAGGGACTGACGATCGTACCGCTGGCGCTCTACTTCCAGCGCGGCTTTGCCAAGATCGAGATCGCGCTCGCGCGCGGCAAGAAGCTGTACGACAAGCGCCAGTCTATTGCGGAGCGCGACCAGGACCGCGAATCGAGGCGGCAGGCGGTTGGCCGGGAATGACCGCTCCCGACCGCTCCCCCCGGCCCCTCTCCTGGCCGCACCTTCGTCGCTAGGCAGCCATGCGCAATTCCTTCGTAGTTCCGCTGGTGCGACGACGTAAACGTCTTCGCCCGGGGGCCTTCGGCCAAATGACCCTCCGGGGCATGCAGCGGGCCAAACCAAAACTACGAATTAGCAGCGCTTGGCTGCCTGAGTGAGAGGGAGAGCCACCTCAACCTATTTTTCCGTGTGTGGCAAACTGGCGTGTGGAGAGGGGGAGGTTGGGTCCCAGTTCCGCAAATTTGGGGTTGATAGTGTATACTAGTGTGAACCAGGAATACCCAAAAGTCATTGATGACCTTGCGCGGCCGGTTCTCCGATCGCGCTTTTTGTTGCGTGCCCCCGTACGAGAAGGAATCTTATGAGCGTCTACAGTCAGGAAAAAATCAGGAATATCGCTATCATTGCTCACGTCGACCATGGCAAGACCACGCTTGTCGACGGCCTGCTGCGGCAGGGTAATGTCTTTCGCGCCAATCAGGACTTCGCGGAGCGGGTGATGGACAGCAACGCGCTGGAGCGCGAGCGCGGAATCACGATCGTCAGCAAGAATACGGCGGTATCCTATGGCGACTGCAAGATCAACATCGTCGATACGCCGGGACATGCGGATTTCGGCGGCGAGGTCGAGCGGGTCATGGGGATGGTCGACGGCGTACTGCTGCTGGTAGATGCCGTGGACGGACCGATGCCGCAGACGCGTTTCGTTATGTCGAAGGCGCTGGCCATGGGCCATAAGGCGATCGTGGTCGTGAACAAGATCGACCGGGCCGATTCGCGGCCAGATTGGGTGGTAGATCAGACCTTCGACCTGTTCGTGGAGCTAGGCGCGACCGAGGAGCAGCTTGATTTCCCGATCGTTTACACTTGCGCGCGGCAGGGTCTGGCGACGCTGGACCTCAAGAACCCCGGCACGGACCTCAAGCCGCTGTTCGATACGATCGTGTCGCATATTCCGCAGCCGGTCGGCGACCGGGAAGCGCCTTTCCAGATGCTGATCTCCAGCCTGGGTTACGACGACTACCGGGGCCGGTTCGGCATCGGCCGTATTCATGGCGGGTCCGTCCACCCGGGCGACAACATCGCCATTGTGAACCGCGATGGTGACATTCGGACGGGAAAGGTAGTCACTACCTTTATCTTCGAGGGTCTGAAGAAATCCGAGCAGGAGGAGGTCTCCGCAGGCGAGATCTGCATCGTCAGCGGCCTGCCGGATGTTATGATCGGCGAGACCATTGCCAGCCGCGAGATGCCGAAAGCGGTCGCGACAGTTCGCGTGGATGAGCCGACGCTGCGGATGGCGTTCGGCGTGAACACGAGCCCGCTGACCGGCCGCGAGGGGCAGTACAGCACCAGCCGGAAGATCCGGGAGCGGCTCTTCAAGGAGCTGGAGACGAACGTCAGCCTGCGTGTCGAAGAGACCGAGAGCGCCGACACCTTCCTCGTGAGCGGGCGCGGCGAGCTTCATCTCGCCATCCTGATCGAGACCATGCGGCGTGAGGGATTTGAGCTGCAGGTGGCGCAGCCGGAAGTCATTTACCATCAGGACGAGGACGGACGCCGGACGGAGCCGTATGAGCGCGTGGAGATCGAGGTAGCGGAGGAGCATCAGGGCGTGGTCGTGGAGCAGCTTGGCCAGCGCAAAGGCGAGATGCTGGACATGCGGATCGCGAAGGGAAGCGTGTTCTTCACCTACCTGGTGCCGACGCGCGGACTGCTCGGCTTCCGGAACGACTTCCTGACGGCTACCCGAGGCACTGGCGTAATTAACACTCTGTTCGACTCCTACAAGCCGTTTGCGGGGGACATGGGCAAGCGGAGCAGCGGATCGCTTATCGCGACCGACGCCGGCCCAACGAACCCGTTCGGACTGGCGAACTCGGAGGAGCGCGGCACCCTTTTCGTGGGCGTGGGCGTCGAGGTCTATCCGGGCATGATCGTCGGCAAGCACGTGCGGGATACGGACCTGGACGTGAACGTGTGCAAGATCAAGCAGCTTAGCAACATGCGCTCGTCCAACTCGGACATCGCGGTGCGGCTGACGCCCTTCACGGAGATGTCGCTGGACCGCGCCATTGAGTACATCGGGCCGGACGAGTTCGTGGAGGTCACTCCGAAGAACATCCGTATGCGCAAGAAGGTTCTGGACATCAACCTGCGCCGCCGCACCGAGAAGCAGCTTCAGCCCGCGCGGGGGTAGTCGCAAGCTAGGTACATTAAGCGGCGTCTGGGCGACTGTCCTCCCAAATCCTCCAGCTACATCTCAAATTCGACAGATTTTCGACCCGGTTTTGAGATCGAGCTGGAGGATTCAGATACTGGGCTGAGCGTGTGCAGGCGTTATTATTGAATGGTTTGGCAGGCCCGGTTCAGGCAGCGATTGCCTGAGCCGGTCTTTTTTATTTTCGCGGTTCCATCGTCGCGCAAGGGCTTAGGAAGATTTTCCGGAGGCTCCCCGGCATCCCATAAAAAATATGAAAAAATATTGACAATTCTTGAAAAGCGATGTAATATCTTCTCGAAGATGATTCACTTGCGAGAAGCTACTTTTCCTCTCGCACTCCTATCCTTCCGGTCTTGCAGCAAGACCGGATGTCGCAACCCAGTTAGCAGGCAGTCGCCGGTTGCGTTTGCAGGAAGCTCTTGATGACAGCGTAGAAGGGTTCCGCTCCGCCTTCCTCTTTCAAGGCGATAGGGAGCCCCACTACTCTTCCAACCTCTTCCTTCCCTTCAACCAGCGGCCATGCCCGTCGTCAACCGCCTTGCCGTCCAGCGTCCATGCAGGATGCCGGATTGTGCAGCAGGCGGCGTTTCGTTACCCCTCGCGTCTAATTTGGAGGACTTGCACA
>JAYTEU010000138.1:0-1994 GCA_043734985.1 Chthonomonadaceae bacterium | reverse complement strand
CGCTTGATCTGGTGATAGTTAGCCATGGCGGGCTGGCCGGCGTCGGCGGGAGGCGCAATCACCACCGGAAACAGACCTCCGCACATAACCAGGGCGCTGCAAATTGCTCGTTTGCTAAACATAGAAGAATCCCTTTCGGTTTCGACGGCACGATGTAATGAGAGTTGGTAACAACACATCCCGGGCTTGCCTGGGTAATTCACGTAGCCTGGCCTGCGTACGTCGCGCCTGGCCTCGAATTCAACGCTTCAGTGGACCGCGGGAAAGCGACGACTACATGAAAGCCGGTTGGATCGTTTAGGAGCTCAAGGCCCCATTGGTTGGAGCGAGCAACGGCGCTGCAGATCGCCAGGCCAAGACCATTGCCGCCGGTGCCGGATTGACGGGAAACGTCAGGTCGATAGAAGGGCTCCAGAAGTTGGTAAATGTCCGGTATTTGCAGTGGTCGGCACTCATTGCGAATGTCCAATCGCACGCCCTCGGACGTCGAGTCGATTGCAATGGAAATCCTGCCATGCTCGACCGTGTAGTTGACAGCGTTCTCCAGCAAGTTTCGCACGACCATATCGGCATGATTGGAGGGAGCGAGTATGTCGGCGTCGCGTGTGTAACGCGTTTCAACTCGCAGGCCGCGATCCTCAATACCGGCTGCGAATTGCGAAAGTGTCCGATCGCACACCTCGGCGAGGTCGATCGGCTCTACGGCGGGAGAAGCAGGCGTTGTGTTCAGTCTAGTCAGCAGAAGCAGATCCTGGACCAGCGAGGAGAGACGCGCGGTCTGGCGGTAGGCCTCCTCCATTGCCTCGCGATATTCCGGGTTTGTTCGCGACCGGCTCAGGCCGACCTCCAGATGGCCGGAGAGCGTATGCAGCGGCGTTCGCAGTTCGTGCGAAGCAGCGGAATAAAATCGCGATTGTGCCGCGCTCGCCTGCGACAGCCGATCCAGCAGGCCGTTCAGCGTGCCGACCAGGTGCAGAATCTCCGCATCACTCGATGGCGCACTCAAATGAACGTACAGCGTGTCGATCGGGGTCCGTTCGGCAACCCTTGACAGGCGTTCGATAGGCGATAAGGTCCGTCCCACGAGGAACCAGGAGCCCGCCGTACCCGCCGTGATACCGAACAGTGAGAGCGCAATAAGCGCGCCCGCCTGTGCTCGCAATCGTTGCTCCGTACGCCGCCACGGAATTCCAATGGTCATGGTTGTGTCACCAATGTCCACGCGCGCCGTCCGCAGTTCGCCCACCATGGTGACGGGGAAGGAGCTTGCCGGGATTGCAGGGACACCCGCGGGGCGCGGCGATGCTGATGCGACGATGCCCGCGCCGCGGAGCTCTTCGCTCTCCTGCCGGATGAACTTCAGCGGATCGCGATGTGAGTGTTCGTCTTCGGCCTCCTTGCGGACAGCGTTGGCGCTCAGTCGCAGGATGGCGTCAGCGTGCTGCTCCTCGGTAAACCTCGAGTACCAGATCAGGCCACCGCAGCCAAGCGCCATAATAGTCGTGAGCGCGAGCGCGAATACAGCGGTCATCCTTCCGCGGATCGAGCTAACTCGCATCGAACACTCCCAGGCGGAAACCTACGCCGCGTACCGTGTGTATCAAGTGGGGGGTGAAATCGCGGTCGATTTTGCGGCGAAGGTAACCTACGTATACATCCAGGACATTAGTATTGCCGCCAAAATCGTACTGCCAGACGTGCTCCAGGATACTGGCGCGGCTGGCGACCTTGCCTTTGCGGCGCATGAGAAACTCGAGAAGCGCGCTCTCGGTCGAAGACAGCCGGATTGCGCGATCGCCGCGCGCGGCGATATGCGTGGTTGGGTCGAGCGTGAGGTCTGCCACGCGCAAGGTGTCCGTGGCGCGCGCTGCGCTGGTCCGGCGCAGCATCGCCCGGACACGCGCCAGCAGTTCCGCCACGCGAAACGGCTTTACGATGTAGTCGTCGGCGCCGCTGTCGAGGCCGGATACAATATCCCGCTCGGCGTCACGCGC
>JAYTEU010000137.1:0-2346 GCA_043734985.1 Chthonomonadaceae bacterium | reverse complement strand
AGCCAGTAGGCGAACATGCCGCCCAGGATGGAAATGCCCAGCGCGGCCAGAAAATAGAGGGAGCGCTTCTGGAGCAGCGCGGGAAACTCATGCGAGTAGAAGTGAACGAGCGAGCGGCCGGCGGAGCGAGGGCGCTCGGCCTCGAACATCAGCGCGTGCGCCCTGCCGACAAGCCCGTTGAGATGCGAGACGAGATCGCTGTTGACGGCGTGGAGCCGGGCAAAGGCCAGATCCGAGGAGACGCGACGGTAGAGCGGCCCCAACTGCCGCACATCCTCCCGGTTCAAGGCTCGCACGCCGCGCCGGCCGCCTGCCTGCGTGATAAGCGTTGCAAGCCGGTCCCAGTCGGCGCGCTTCTTATTGACGAAGTCGCGCTCATTCATGCTTGATTATAGCATAGCCGCCGTTTAGTAGCCGCGCGAGGGGTCATAGAGATTGCTCAGAGTTTCGCCCCGCAGGTACCGCTTCAGGTTTTCGGCGAACAGGGCGGCGGCGCGCGGAAAGTAGTGGGGAGTGATGCCGGAGGTGTGCGGAGTGATCAGAACGTTCGGCATTTTCCAGAGGGGACTGTCCGGCGGGAGCGGCTCGGTCTCGAACACGTCGAGGCCCGCGCCGGCCAACCGCCCATCGTTCAGCGCTTCGATCAGCGCAGTCTCGTCGACGATCCTGCCGCGCGCGATGTTGTAGAAATAAGCGCCGGGCTTGCAGTACGCGAGCATCTCCGCATTTATGAGCTGGTGCGTCTGGGGCGTGTAGGGGAGCGCGATACAGCAGTGGTCTGACTCGGCGAGCAGGCGCGGGATGCCTTCAAATCCGTAGAGGACTTCGATGGGAGCGTCTCCGTAGCGGGAGGAGGGATCGCGCTTAACGGCTGCCACGCGCATTCCGAAGGCCCTTGCGCGGATCGCAAGCGCCTCGCCGATGCGCCCCAGTCCCACGATGCCCAACGTCTGCCCGGTCAGTTCGTCCGCGCCCGCCTTGTTCGCGGGAAGTCCCCTCTCCCAGCGTCCCGCCATCTGCGAGCGGAAGTGGACGTCCATCCGCCGGGTGAACATGAGCATGAAGCAGAGCACATGCTCCGCGATGTTTGCGCCGTGGACGCCGCTGGCGTTTGTAAGGCTTATGCCCCGCTCCCGTATCCGCGGGGTCGCCTTGCCGTCCATTCCCGCGCTCCAGTAGGAGATCCAGCGGAGGCCGGTCGCGGCGGTGACCTGCTCGGGCGAGAGATTGCCGCACACCACGATTTCGGCTTCCGGCAGGTGGGCTGCCAATCCGTCGCCCCGTCCGAAGCGGAGGTCGATCCGATCGTGAAGGACCGTGTCGGACCCGATCGCGTCGCGATATGCCTGCGCGTCCGGGTCTTCGGCGGCGAGCGCTATGAGCACGACGAAGCGGCGAGCCAATAACTGGTTGTAATTCATTTATTTAGGCACGTACGGAATATCACTCGGGTGAATGGCGATGTCCTGCAAGTTCAATTTGTCCAATAGAAGCCGTAAACTCTGTTGATTGAGTTCGTTACTCATCGCCGGGCCAAGGCGAATAGATCGTACCGGCAATCGCACTCCACCGCGCATGTTCAATTTTACAAAAGGGATTAACGGGTTCGGACGAAAACATGTTGAGACCGGATCACAAACTGCTTCTGAATAGACGATACGAAATTCTTTCTCTGCCTCGAAGGCTGAGTGCTTAAACGCTAACGCGAGCGCAGGTCAAATCTCGACCAATTGTTCGCGTACCTCCCTGTAAACGGCTTCCGGCGTTGGAACAGGAAGCAGCGTGCGAATGGAATTGTGTATGTCGGTGACTAAACCGGCTGCGACCGCCGATTGTGTGGCTTGATCTCCTGGTTTACCATAGATCACCCAGTATCCCACGCCATTTATCAGATTTATCAACTCGGAAAGGTCAAATTCCAGACAGACACCCGCGCCGTTGTCACCATAACCGCGCCATTGGCTTAGATCGTCGGGTACGAGTGAGAAACATGCGCAATACACCTCCAGGCCATTGCAATCCTTTAGGGCCAATTGCATCCATCGCGTGATGTCGTCGTTTGGAAGGGCCGCCATGGCCTCGCGCAGAAGGTCTTTGCCACGAACAAATTCCAGAGAATCGTTCATGTGAAACGAGGAAGTCGCCCAAAGGCTCCTCAAGGGTTGGGGAGGCGTAGATGTGTCAATGACCGCTCCGCCAAGCATACTGCGCAGCGTGTCAAATCTGGTGTACTGGTATACTGAACCGTTCGTTGGCCACGCGGCCGTGGGACGAGCAGTTTGTACATAGACCGGGATCAGGTTTGGAAACGATTGGCGCAATGCGTCAAGCGAGCGGCGCATCGCT
>JAYTEU010000136.1:0-8602 GCA_043734985.1 Chthonomonadaceae bacterium | reverse complement strand
GGGTGAGAGGGTGATGTGGACGGCGTGGGAATAAAGTCCCACCGGCTAGGTCAGCGTACAATGAAGGCTTATTATTCCCTATGAACCGAGAATGGACTTTGCTCCTTGCGGTGATGGCGCTGTTTAGCCTTGCGGCTTCCGGTTGCGAAACGGCGGAGGCGGAGGTCGTTTGGCACGAGGCTACGGAGTTTGACATCGAGGGGCAGGGCTGGACTGAGACACAGTCGCCTTACGACCGGCTGCCCACGCATGCCAAGGGGAGCGTGCCCGAGAGCGTCTGGGGGCTGGGTAAACAGTCTGCCGGGCTCTGCGCGCGCTTTCAGACTACGGCGCGCACGGTGTCTGTCCGCTGGGAGCTGACCTCGGAGAGCCTTGCAATGCCGCACATGCCTGGTACCGGCGTCAGCGGCGTGGACTTTTACCGGCGAGCGGCCGACGGATCGTGGCAGTTCGTTCAGAACGGCCGACCTGCCGCGCGGACCGGCAATATGATGAACGCAAACCTGCCGGACAGCGCCGCGATGACGGAGTGCCTGGTCTATCTGCCACTTTACAACGGCGTCAAGCAGGTGGAGATCGGCGTTCCGGCAGGCGCAATGCTGGAGAAGGCCGCTCAACGACCAGCGGCGAAGCGCCGCCCTATCGTCTATTACGGCACCTCCATCGCGCAGGGCGGATGCGCCTCCCGGCCCGGAAATGCGCACGTGGCGATGCTCGGGCGAATGCTGGACCGCCCGATGATCAACCTCGGGTTTTCCGGTTCGGGCCGCATGGAGCCTGCGGTGTCGCAGCTTCTGTCGGAGCTCGATCCTGCCCTCTACGCGATCGACTGCCTCTGGAACATTGGCGGCATGACGGATGAAGACTTCACCTCCCGCGTAACGACCCTCGTCCAGAACATCCGCAAAACGCGCCCGCTCACCCCTATCCTCTTCGTCGGCCAGTCCCATATCCACCCCGGAGCGGCGCCGTCCCACTTCGAGCAGCTTCAGGAGAGGGTCGTCAAAGGCCTGCGCGCCGGCGGAATTCCCGGACTGTCTCTCTGCCCCGGCAATATCCTCCTCGGCTCGGATGGCGATGGCACCGTGGACGGCGTCCACCCCAACGACCTGGGATTCCGCCGCCACGCCGATGCCCTCGCGCCGATCTTGACGAACCTGTTGCGCAAAGCGCCGTAACCGACTGTTCTGCTAAATAGCTCTGCGTAGTTCCTTCGTAATTACCGTGGTTCGACGCCGTGAACGGCTTCGCTATGAGGCCTACGGCCAAGTGCCCTTCCGGGGCACAATCCGGCGGAACACAATCTACGATCTTTCTATGCAGGTCTACTAGATTCGACTTCAGACTACAGCCAAACCGATCGAAAACCATCCCTCATCACTACCAAATCGACTCCTCAATTCGTTAGGATGCGTGCAAAAAGGCGACACACACACCCGCACGCGGGTACCCGCAATTCTGGGGGCGTTGCGGCGCCCTCCGCCAGCCGGTTCCCCCGGGTACCCTCGTAATGAACACGCCGTCGTGCGTCTACAGTTCATTGCACTTAGGATCGGACCCGCCCGATGGCTAGCTCTGGGTGCGGGTAACCGCGTGCGGGTGGAGGCTAGGGGGCGTATTCCGCGGTTCTTGCACACTCTCTTATAGTTCGGTGGGCCATCTGAGTGTGCGAAGGAGTTGGCATGGTGGAGCGATCGTCCGGGCTGTCGGGGAATCGTGACTTTGGGAAGCTTTGGGCGGCGAAGGCGGTTTCCGATTTCGGCTCGATGGTGAGCGGGACGGCGCTTTCGTTCACGGCGATCCTGTTTCTGAAGGCGTCGCCTACGCAGCTTGGCCTGCTGATGGCTGCCAACCTTTTGCCGCGCTTTCTCGTCGGTCCGGCGGCGGGGCTGCTGGTGGACCGATGGCCGCGCCGCAAGCTGATGATCGGCGCGGACCTCGGGCGGGCGCTGCTCCTGGCGACGGTTCCGGCGGCGGCGCTGTTCGGGCGGCTCGGCATGTGGCATCTCTATTTGGTGACCGCCGCCACCGCGCTCCTGTCGCTGCTCTTCGACGTTGCGGATCGCTCCTACCTTCCCGCGCTAGTGCCGCGTGAAGACCTGGTGACGGCGAACAGCCGACTGACCGCTACCTCGTCCGTGGCGGAGTTCGGCGCGTTTAGCCTTGGCGGCTGGATCGTCCAGTGGTTCACCGCTCCGATCGCTATCCTGATCGATGCCGTGACGTTCCTGTTTTCCGCGCTGTCCCTGGGAATGATCCGAAAAGCGGAGCCGCCGCCCGAACACACGGCGCACCCCGATGGCATTCGCGGCGACCTTCGGACTGGCTGGACCGCGCTGTGCGGCGATGCGAGCCTCGTTTCGCTCGCCTGGGTCACGCTGCTCGTCAGCCTTTCGCATGGAGTCGCCGGCGCGGTCATCGTAGCGTTTATGGTCCGCGATCTCGGATTTCATCCCGGCGTGCTGGGGATGATCTGGAGTATCGGCGGCATCGCCTCGCTCGTTGGCGCGCTCTTTGCCGATCGACTGCTGCGCCGCATGGGGTTCGGTCCGGCGCTCGCTGGGGCGCTGCTCGTCGCGGCCCTGGGTACGCTGTTCGTATCCGCGGCGCACGGCGCGACCTGGATCGCCGCCGGGCTGCTCGCCGCCGCGCAATTGACGGATGCCGCGCACACCACATTCAATATCCACGAGACGACCCTGCGGCAGGCCAAAATACCGACGCCCATCCAGGGCCGCGTCAACGGCCTTTTCGAGACGATCGGTATGGGCGCAATGCTGGCGGGCGCGCTGCTCGGGGGTCTCCTTGGCGAACGGCTGGGCCTGCGCGCCGCGGTAGCGCTCTGCGCATGTGGCCCGCTTGCCGCGGCTGCGCTGACCCGGCTGTCGCCGCTGTGGCGGGCGCGGCTGCCGCTCTGAAAACAAGGAACTTCCCGTTCCTATCTCGAATCGGTGCGTCGTAACGATCAGACCGGGAGAACTCGAATGCACACATTCAAAGCGGGCGCGCTGCTGCTTGTCACGCTGGGACTGCTCTTGACGGCTATTGCGGGCGAGGCGCAAAAGCCCGCCAGGGACACAGGCAAGATGAAGATTATCCTCGACACGGACATCGGCGACGATATCGACGATGTCTATGCGCTCGCGCTGCTCGCTACCAGGCCGAACGTACAGCTCCTCGGAGTGACCACGGCGTGGGGGCAGACGCGCGAGCGGGCGGAGCTGGCCGCTAAGTTTCTAAAGGTCATCGGCCGCACCGATGTGCCGGTCTATGTCGGGCGGCGCGGGGATGCGAAGATCCGGGACCAGTACCTATGGGCAAAAGGGTACACGGGCCGCGGCATCAAGAGCGAAGAGGCCGTCGCGTTCCTCAAACGGTCGATAGATCAGCATCCCGGCGAGATCACTATCGTCGCCGTGGGCCCGCTGGTGAACATCGGCGACCTTCTCAGCCGCTACCCGGACGTGAAGCCCAAGATCAAGCGAATCGTCATTATGGGTGGCGCGGTCCATGTCGGCTACAATAACCAGAGCCCGCCTGTCGCGGAGTGGAACATCAAATGCGACCCCGCCGCCGCTCGAATCGTCTATGGAGGCGGCGTACCGCTCGTCATGGCAGGGCTGGAGGTCACGACGATGATGCAGATCGACGCGGCGCGCCAGAGACAGCTCTACGCCTGCGGCACCCCCTTGACCGACGCACTTTCCGCTCTGACGCACCTCTGGGGCAATCCCGTGCCCACGCTCTACGACCCGGTAGCCGTGGCCTATGCCCTGGGTGAGGCTCACTGCGACGAGGAGCAGAAGCACGTGACGGTTATGGACGACGGCGTCACGAAGATAACGGATGGCGCTCCAAACTGCACGGTTCTGATCAACGCGCGCAAGGACCAGTTCCTGGATTGGTTCGTCGATGTGATGGTGAAGAGCCAGAAGTAAAGGCTGGTAGGAAAGCCAGGTCGACGGAATGAATTCCTTCGTTATATGGCCTGCGGCCGCATGTCCTTCGGACACAAATTCGATCTATGTGAGTGTACGTGGCGACCGGTCGGCGGTAGTGCGAGAAAGGACTTACGAGGTTGGCTAAAGCGGCGTTCGAAAACACGATTACACCCATGCTGTGCGTCCGCAATGCCGCTGGGGCCATCGAGTGGTATAAGCGCGCGCTTGGAGCGGAGGAGGTATTGCGGCTGTCAGATGGGGCGCGCGTTTCGCACTGCGAGCTGAGGATCGGCGAGGCCGTGCTCATGATCGCCGACGAGTTCCCGGAGATTAACGTGCTCGGCCCGCTGTCGATCGGAGGCTCGCCGGTCATACTGCTGCTGGAGGTCGATGACGTGGACACAGTCTTCGCGAAGGCGGTTGCCGCAGGGGCTACAAGCATCCGCCACGTAGATGGCGATTCCCTGCGAAACGGCAGGCTGGTCGATCCTTACGGCCACCACTGGATGATCCTTACACGGAGCGAGGCCGGGCCGGAGTTGGTGTAGGCGGGCTTGTGCAGAGCCATAATTTGCCGCGCTTCTGTCACGCGTCCCTGATCTCGACAAGGGGCTCACCGGCTTTCAGCAGTTCAATTGCTTCCGGCATCGCTATCGAGAGGATCTGCTTGAGGCGAGCGTTTGACGTATTGCCGCACGTGACCCAAATGACCTGTGGAGGGGCGGACAGCCTATTCAGCAAGATGTGAAAGTCCGCATCTTTCGTCATTACTACGACAGCGGCGCTCTTTGCGGCAGCGAATATGGCATCGTCGTCCGCATCTCGCAAACCGATATCCCTGAGCGCGACAGCGTCGACCGAAAAATTATCCCTGATCCATGTCGCGATTGAGGGCGAGAATTGTGCATCGACCCAGATAATCATGCCGCCAGGACTGGATGATCGAGCGTGCGTGCCGCATACCGAAGCGCCGCCTGCAAGTCTTCTCTTTCAAGATCCGGCATCTCGTCCAAAATCTCCTCGGCGTTCAGACGGGTTGACAACAGTTCGAGAACATCCACGACGCGAATACGCATACCCCTTATGCAAGGTCTGCCCCCGCACTGCTTGGGATTGATTGTTATCCGGTCCATCAACTCTTTCATAGCTTGTCTTTCATAGCTTGGCCTCCTCGCGACACGGAAACGGATGACGCTCCTTGATACATTATACACGAGTCCCGCGCTTAGCAGCCATAACGGAAGCACCTTTTTCAAGGGCTTGGAGCCGACAAGATTGCAGGCGCTTCGGTCATGAACACAGGGTGAGATTCGATGTGAGGCCGGGCCGGAGTTGGCGTGATTGGGCTGAGGAGTAAGTGATGCAGGGCGCAGGATCGATGAGATATTGCGCCCTATAATGGGTCCGCCCCAGCCGCCCAGCCACGTCAGGAGCGGCGGAACAGTCATGGCCCCGCCCGCTACCGTTGCGCAACGGGTCGTGGCTACGCGGTACTCCCGACGTGCCACACGGGAGACGTCACCAGTGGCAAGGAAGTTCCGTTTACCGCAGAAATCCTTGAAATGACCGCTTCATCCCAACAAGGCGACGGGGATTTTCGGCATTGCCATGCCGGCTTCCTAGCAAACTCGTATCACCTTCTAAACTCTCCCACGGTCAGCCAGCCCGGCAGGTCGGCGTTCTGGGTCTTGTTCGCGAAGCGGATGGGGTTTGCGTTCTTCAGGGGGTTCGGCACTCGGACGGCGATCTTGTATCGGCCGGCGGGCAGTTTGGCAACTTCCAGTGACTCCGTCCATGTACGCGGGGCTTCGCCCGGAAGGAGGCCGGTCAGCTTGCCGTTTCCGGAGAACACTTTGCCGATGTGGCCCAGCGTATCGATCAGCCCGATCTCGGCGGGCCAATCGTAGTAGAAGGGCGCGGTTCCGCGGTTCTCCAGCTTCAAGGTCAGGGTGATTCTGCCGTTTCTCGGCTTGGAGACGGACGCCTCCGAGACGTAAAACTCGTAGCCCATCCGGCGAACGGCCTCTTCGGCTCGCCGGATACGGCCCGCATCCTGCTTCTTTGCAAACATGCCGGAGTCCATCAGCCAGGTGACATGTGTCTCGGCCACGCACCGGCGAAAGTCCTGTATGCGCGCGTCGTCCGGCCGCTCGTCGAACACCTTGCCCCACGCCTCCGGCCGGATCTCTCCGCCGATAGGCTGCGTCTTCCACTTGGAGGCGGCCTCCGGTCCCGCGGCGCGAAGGAGGCTGAGGAAGAACCAGGAGTCCTCCTTTTTGCCGGTTTCCAGAGTCGACCACGCGAACGAATCGTCGTGGTACCCGAGCCCGCGCGCCGTGTTGGCGGTCTGGACCGCGTGGTGTTCTCCGGCGGGATAGCGGACGAGTATGCGGGTGGTTTTGAATGCGGCCTCGTAGGCATCGAGCACTTCACGCTGTACGGCCTTGTCGGCGAAGAGCTCGTTGCGAGGGTAGTCGTGCCACTCACCCCACGTGCCCAGCAGCCCGGCGGTGATGAACCCGATGCGCGGGTCGCCGTCGTACTTTCTTCCCAACGCCGCGATGAACGCTATGAGCGTCTTTCGGAGGCTGAGATCCTGGTAGTCGGGCGTGAGCGATTCGGTGCGTGGAAACGGCTGTGTGTTCGTATTTTGGTACGGAAAGACCTTCAGCCCCTCTTTGACGAGGAACGCCGGTATTCCCTCGCTCTTTCCGGGGTACTCCAGGTAGATGCGGAACACGGCCTGATGGCCACGGGCGGCGATGCCGTCGAGCAGATTCTCCATCGGCGTCCAGTCGTACTTAGCGTGGCCGATAACGAGCGCGGAGAGCGGAAGGTAGCTGAACTCCATCGAGTGCGGGAATCTGTCCCGCCAGTCGCCTGCGTACGGTACCAGCCCCTTGAGAGGATTGTCTACCGCGGCGGGGGCGTACTCCAAGGGCCGCATCGGAAGGTTCTGCGCCGATGCGCGGCAAGTGAGAAGCGCCGCAAGGAGCAACACGAAACCGATACGATTCATCGGGTCTTTTCCTCAATTCCGTCGCCAAATCAGTAGACGATCACGAACGTGCCGTCGGGCTTGGAGTAGGCGGTCGGCAAGCCCCACATGGGGATCGCATCTGCTTTCTTGCCCGTCGAGACTACCTTTCCGGCCGCGTCCATCACCTGCCATGCGAGCGAGCCGCCGCGCTGCCAGCCCGTGCCCTCCGTCCAGGCGAGAAGCGTTTGGCCCGCCGCGTTAGAGGCTATGGAGGGATGTTTCTGGCCGGAGCCGGGCGCCTCCAGTTGGCCGATAATGGAGAGGTCCGACGGGTCGATCGTGCCGGTCCGGACGCGGCCCGCCGTCTCCCAGGCCGCAAGGACGCCGCTCTTACCCTCCGCAAGGGCGTAGGTGCTCATCGGGCAGGAGTTAATGCGCCACGCGTCCACGCGTTTCGCGGCGAACGTCTGGCCCTTGTCGGTCGAGACCAGGAGCGTGGTGTCGCGTTCGACCCGGTTGGTCGCGGTGCGATAGAGTACGTACACCGTGCCTTTGCCGTCGACGAAGGCGCGCATCCCGCAGCAGGCGCATGCGCCGGTCGGGTCGGGATTGGCTTGTCGCTCTCGCTCGAAGGTCTCGCCGTTATCCGTGGAGCGCGCGACGAACACGGCGCGCCCTGTTTCGTCCTTTGCGTTCGCCATGGCGTGCCAGGTCACATAGACATTGCCCGCGCTGTCGGAGGCGACGGAGCCGCCGCCATCCAGGCCCTGCGCCCATGTGATAAGGTCTCGTTGCGGCTCGAACGCGGTTCCCGCCTCGTTCAGGCGCGTGTACGCCTGGTAGGTTTTGGGATAGCCGTTCGCGCCCTTGGGTCCGAGGCCATTCCAGACCACATGCACCCTATCTCCCTTGCCGATCGCGAGCTGCGCGGCGCGCACCGTGCCGATGGAGCCCGCGCTGTCCTGCCGGCTGTTCACGCGGATCGGGGCGGAAGCTGATGCTCCTCCCGGCGCCATTCGGACGTAGTAGAGGTCACCGGAGCCTTCGGTGGCGCCGCCCTTAAAGTAGATAACGTGCGCTGCGCCCCTGCTATCGACCGCCGCCTGCGGCTGGATAGCTCCCGCAGGCACGTGCCAGAGCGACACGGCGGCCGGAGCAGCGATTGGTGTGACCGACGCAGTCTTGCCGAAGGCCCACGAAACAACAAAGACCGATAATAATATAAAATAGACACTGAAATCGCACAAACCCACTACGGCAAAAGCCCACTCAAATAAAGGTCGGCGCATGGTGATCTCCCTAAAACGGCACTGTTTCGGCTTAGGACTAACTGGACGTTCACTCCTGCTTTCCACGGCGCCCTGTCCGAATCCTGTCTGGGAGTCGTTTTGTGCGGGGCCATTAGGTTTTCGGTTCGCGGCACTGAAGTACCGGTCTAAGACGACGAAGTCCGCCTTCGCGGACTCAATCCCTAACCCGCGAAGGCGGGTTTTGTAAACTTAGACCGGGACTTCAGTCCCGCGCAGACCCTCATGTTGGAGAAATGAATGACTCTGTCTCGATGTGCTGCGCGAAACGAATTTCCTGATTTAACTTTTCGATGTATACTATGGTTAGTGGCCGGGACTTCCTCACAAGATTATATGCGCGAAGGAATCACGCGCGTCGTGGAGAATCGTAC
>JAYTEU010000135.1:0-5216 GCA_043734985.1 Chthonomonadaceae bacterium | reverse complement strand
CCTTGCCCTCCTGCGTACTCGCCTCTATCGGGAATACCCGGATTTTCAGCGCCTCAGCGGCGCAAAACCGTTAACCTACACGCAGCTCAAGCAGTCTCTTATGTTCGGAGGCGCCGCCGACACACTGTTTTTGGAATACGCCGTTGTGGATGATGCGACACTGCTCTTTGCCCTGTCCCGCACAACAGGATTGAACGGCTTTGTGCTGCCGATAGGGAAAGACGCCCTCGAAAAGCGGGTCGGCGACTGGCGCGCGCAGATCGATGCGCAATCCCCTCAAGAAAAAACGCAGGCGCGGTTCCTGTACGAAACGCTGGTACGCCCATTGGAACGGAAGGGGCTGCTTTCAGGTAAAAGCCCTCCCCCTCTGGTGGTGGCCGGCGATGGACCGCTCCTGGATCTTCCCTTCGCCGCCCTGTCGGATTCTCAGGGCAGGCGCCTGATCCGGAAGCATGCGCTCACCTCCGTCTTCTCGCTTTCCATGCTGGTCTGGCCCGGTAACGCGCGAAAACCCTCCGGCACTCTCCTGGCGATTGCCAATCCTCCTATCGAGGGGGGCGCCTTGCCGCGCGCGGAAGAGCAGGCCCGGCTGCTGCTTGCGCAATTTCCAGGAGCAAAGCCTCTGTTTGGCAGGGACGCCTCGAAATCCGCAGTGCTGGACTCGATTGAACGTTACGCAGTGCTCCACTTTGGCACGCATGGAGTAGCCAACGGGCTGAACGGACTGCGCTCTTTTCTCGCTTTGGCGCCTGATGGCAAAAAGGACAGCATTTTGGAAGCCGCGGAGGTAGCGAGTATTCCGCTCTCCGCCCAGTTAGCCGTGCTCTCGGCATGCGAGACGGCGCAGGGACAAAAGAGTGGAGGAGAAGGACTGCTTGGACTGGCATGGGCCTTCCGTGCCGCGGGCTGCCCCAGCATTGTGGCCTCGCAGTGGAAGGTGGATGAGGCCGCAACGGCCCACTTGATGCGCCGGTTCTATACCGGACTGAAGGCCGGTAAACGCAAAGATTTGGCATTGCGGAGTGCGATGCTGGACGTACAACAGGATCCCGTTCATGCCGCCCCAGTATTCTGGGCGGCGTTCGAGGTGATCGGTAATAATGCGGCCTTGGCTCTTCCCAAGTGATGTTGCCGCGTACCAGGAGCAAGAATTTGTCAACCGAACCGTCGCTACGGAAGCCTGCAAAGACGAACTGGATGCTTGCCCTCTTCGTGACCCTCAGCTTTGCCTTCTGTAACTGGGGACTGGAGTTCACGCCGATCGGTCGCTGGCTGGAGTTCGAGGCGTACGATCTGCTTCGCGCTGCTTTGCCGGCGTTTGAACGGGAACCCCTGCCCATCGTGGTTGTAGACATCAGTGAGCTGCCTTCCTATGTGGATCGCCCGACCAGCCGACAGATGCTCCAGCAGCTCCTCGAAAAGATTGCGGATGGGGAGCCGGCCGCCATTGGGATCGATATCGATTTCTCGCCGTTTGCCAACAAACGCCCCTCCCGTGAAGACGGGGAATTCTTCGAATTCTGCACGGACATCGCTCAGGGAAAGCGTCCCGATGGCCGCCAGGCAACCCCCGTGCCGGTCGTATTGGGAATCGATCGGATGTGTTTTAGGTCGCCTGAATTTTGGCTGGGATACCGCCAATACAAAGGGCTTGCGGCCACTATCAGCGTTCGGCCGAAGGACACACGCAGGATACCGCGATGGATAACGGGCGCCGTCTATGGTCCGCCGGAGCCGCGGCCCTCGTCTAAGGAAGGCGAGGGGAGCCATGGCAGCGCAGTGAAAGGCGAAAAGGCGGAGGCGCACGTCGGCACGAGACGATTGCCCTCGATGTCCGAGGCGCTTGCGGAAGCCTACGCACACAAGTTACCCGCTCCCAACCACTTCGCCTGGCTGCTGGAGACGATGCCCGCCGATCCGGCCAACGAACATGGCTTGCAGGTAGGCGGTGAAGAGGAGGAAATCGACGCGCCCTCTCTCGAAGGGTTCCGCTACGGCCTCTCCCTGGTCAACTACAGCAAACTGGAAGAGCTGCGCCGGGAAAAGATCGTGGTGAATATGCAGCAGGGAAAACCCGTCATCTGCGGAAACTTCAAGGGCAAGATGGTGCTGCTTGGCGATGCCGAACTTAGCGATATATTCACTATTCCCGGCCCCGTAGAACCCATACGTGGCGTATTCCTTCATGCCTGTGGGGCCTATACTTTCACCAGGCAGCCTCTTTACGTGTTCCGTCCGGTAGTGCGGACGATGCTGGACATTGTGCTGTCGCTTTTCCTGGTGGTATTTCTCTCACGCCTGGACACCCTGGACGAAAAGGAGCGCACCAGGCGGCAGCGGCAGCGACTGGTGGGCGTTCTGCTGCTGGTGCTGGCCGCGGGGTTCGCACTGGTGCGGTTGTCCGGCATTGTCTGGCTGGACTTTATTGCAATCGTTGTCGCCCTGGCGCTCCATCCTACCGTGGAACACAGGTTACACCACTGGCTGGAAGAGCGGCATAAACGTAAGTCCGATCCGCCTGAGGGGCCGTCCCCACGATCGGCGCCGCACCCTGACGCTGAAGAGCCGTCCCTACCGGCGGCGCCACAGCCTTACGCAAAGGAGGAAACAGCGTGAAATCTCTCATTGGATCGCTCGGATTATTGCTCCTTTCTGCCTGGGGCATTGCCCAATCTTCGCGACATCCGCAGGCATCCGTTGATAAGACGGGGGGCGGGCCTGTCGCCGGCGTAATCGCAAACGTCAAAGGCACGGTTCTCCTCAACGGCAAGCCTCATGTGTTTCGCAAATTGGATAAGGTGCGCTCCGACTGGACCTTAGCCTGTAAGCCCGGCAGCGAGTTGGACATTGTCTTTAATGACGGCAGTCACGAGATCTTGAAACCCGGCCAAAAGCCGTTTCCCGTACCTTACATACCGGCAGGTTCCGGCCCCTTGGACTCGGTGCAGGTGCCCGCGGGCCGTAGGCAATCTCTTGGCGGGAGTATCTTTTCGCCCCCGCAGAACGAGGGGCGGGTCTGGCCGTCGCAGTTCCGATTTCGCTGGATACCGCTTGCGAAGGGAACCCAACTGAATCTTATCTTGCGGCGCTGGCCGCTTCGCCTGGATGAGGACAAACCGTTTTGGGCGCGGTCCGTCACGGAAACGGGTTCAGGCGAGCTGGATTCCGCCGAAGCCCGCGATTTGCTGAAATCGCTTGCGGAACGGGAGCCGACCGCCAAGTTGGAATGCACGCTGGCTCCAATGGATGGCAGGAGCCAGTCGGTCGTATTCAGCGTTTTGTCGAAACAGCACGAAGAACGCCTTGCCAAGGAACTCCAGAAATGGGACAAGGCTGAGGAGCCTTTACGTTTCATAGCTCGGGCTTCGATAATGCAGCACTATCGTCTTTACACCGAAGCGGCAGCGGAGATGGAGCAGGCGTTAAAAACATCCGGACGAAGCGTAGACGTACGGATCGGGGCGATTTGGGCAAACCGGCGCAGCGGAAACTGGGAACGTGCCGAGTACCATACGCAGCAGCTTCCTCCCGGAACGAAAATACCGGGCAGCTGATCCCACGAATCCGGCAAGACGCCGAGGAGACTAAGCCAACCCTTTAAGAATCACTTCTTCATCGTTACCGCCCCCAATTGCTGCACCGTGGCACGCCTCACAGGCGATGGTGCAACTATTGGGGGCGGTTCTTCTGTCACTCTCGGCGGAAAGGATGCCGCATGGCAGTCGGTGCAGAGATGGCACCTAAGAGCAGGACAATCGATCCGGAGGACCGAATCGCACGGCGACAGGCCGCGCACAAGATTCAGGAGCAGCGGGTTGCGCAGCTTCGTGAAGAGCAGCGGCGCGACCGTGAGATCGCCGCCGTGCTCTGGAACGGGAAGCAGCGCCGTGAGGCGCAACAGGCGGCGGTCGCCCACGGTCTTACCGGCGAAAAGAGGGCGACCCGGAGATTCTATGTCTCGCTCAAGGAGGAGATCACGCTTCCGTGCGGTCGCGACGCGGACGGCGACCCATCGCCTGCAATATTTGGAGCCAGGCCGGGCGATCTCACGCCTACGTCTCCTGCCTGAACCAACTGCCAATTCCCGCGATGCTACAGCTCGAAGGTGGCATGAACTGCCCGTTCCTGCTGGACTTCGGCCTTACTGACGAGCAGCGCGCATCTCTCTGGCAGGCCATCTGGGATCGCAGGACGCTTGTCCGTACTGCGACCCTCGGCTCAATCTCGGCCGACGACCTGTTGCACACGATCTAAAGCGCACGCATTCAGAGTGGGTGCCATGCGGTATCGTGTATAATCTGAAGAAAGATTGTACTCAATGCTCAGTTGCCGGATCGGAGGAAACTAGGACGCATACAATTGAATTATCGTCCGAACATGGACGGTGCGGAGATGGCAAGAGCCATACGCGAAGGTCGTTGGCATTGCCCCGAAAAAGAGCTGCCCGCTGAAGACGACGAGCGAGCAGCGTGATTCTGGATACCAACATGGTAACCGTCGGCATTCACATCGTAACGACTGCCTCCGCACCGAAGGAGCTACCATGGAGATAGAAGATTACTTTGACGTCTTTGCGCCGGATGACATTCGAATCAAGGGGCACCGTATTGGCATAGAGACGGTGCTATACGAGTATATCCATCGCAATAAATGCGCAGAGGAGATCCATCAAGAATTTCCGTCGTTGAGCCTGGAGCAAGTCTACGCAACGATACTCTATTATTTGCGAGACAAGAAACGGGTCGGGCGCTATCTAGCAGATTGGCTGGAATTCTCGCACAACGCCCGCGAGGACGCTCGGCGTAATCCGCCACCAGCGATACAGCGACTTCACGCCTTGCAAGCTGAGATCAACGCGTATCCGCCGGAAGAACGAGAGGCCGCCCGTCAGCGCGTCATCAAACGAGAGCATGGCCGTATTGAGCAGCCGGAAACGGCCGAAGCAACCTGATCCGATATCTGATGGACGAGAATCTGCCGCCCGCCATTCGGTCGCATTTGCTTCGTCTTATTCCTGATTATTCCTGAGGCCGATATAAGGCTTGTTGGCGGGCTCGACGCACCGCCTTATGGAACGCTTGATCCCGATATTCTCGAATGGTGCGAAATCCACGATTTTGTTCTCGTAACCAACAATCGCAAGTCCATGCCAGTCTATCTCGCCGACCATCTGGCAGAAGGTAAGCATAGTCCCGGCATTTTGACGATTGATTTGT
>JAYTEU010000134.1:0-2689 GCA_043734985.1 Chthonomonadaceae bacterium | reverse complement strand
TCCGAGAGAAAGGGTCCGTTCTGCGATCACTCGCTTCTCGTCCTTGGTCTTCTCGTTTGTCAGCTTCCAGCCTTCGCCGGAGGGAAGCGCGAAGGCGTCACTCACCTCCGACGACTTGCCTGCTCCCGGCCCGCCGCCATCGACGTTGGTCACCACATAGACTGCCCGCCGCGTCCAGGTTCCATTTTTGCCCAGCGTGACGGATACCCGCTCCCTGGCGCAGCCGCAGATCATTACCGCGCCGCACAGGATGGCCGCTCCCGCGCTCCGCAGTGTTGTCGGCCCTTGAAATCTCATCGCAATGCCTCCGCTCTTGATATGCTGTCGCCTTTGTCGATCTATTGTCATTAATTGCCGGCGAGTGGCCGGGTCGATAAACGACCCGGCAATTAGCGCTTCGCCACCCAGAGGGTACCCGGCGTCCTCCGGACGCAATGCGCGATTATTCGCCCGGTGGTAATTGGTGATAATCCTTTGATCGCCACACACTGAGCGATGCGACTTCATAGGGCCGTGTAACTGCGTGGTTTGCCGGACGAATTGCCTGGCTATCATGGTGTCACATATGCGGACAAATTGCCATAGGCGGGGTGGGCGATGCCGTTGAGCGTCTCGCGGAACTTTGCCAAACGCGACTTAGATAGAGTACAATCTAGGGCTGACAAAAAAGCGGGAGTTTTCCAGTTGTAACGGTTGTCAGCGCCGAGTTTTTTGCGGAAAGTGGGTGGGGTTACGTGTCCCTGGAGCAGGTCAGCGGCAAGCTGAAAGAAATAGAAACGCGATACGACGAGCTCGTGGCGCAGATGAACGATCCGGAAGTGTGCAGCGATCATCAGCGATACCGTCTGGTGGCCAAGTCCAAAGGCGACATGGAGGACGTGGCGCTGGCGTATCGCAAGTATCGCAGCATCATCGCGGATATCCCGGTCGCCGAGGAGATGCTGAGCGGGGCGGATGCGGACGAGCGGGAGATTGCGCAGGAGGAGCTCGAAACGCTGAAGCGGCAGAAGGAGGAGATCGAGGAGACGATCCGCGTCCTGCTGCTGCCCACGGACCCCAACGACGACAAGGACGTTATCGTAGAGATCCGCGCGGCGGCGGGCGGCGAGGAGGCGAAGCTGTTCGCCGCCGAGCTCTACCGAATGTACTCCCGTTACGCCGAGCGGCGAAAGTGGAAAACCGAGCTGGTCGACATCCAGGAGACGGGGCTTGGCGGCCTGCACGAAGTGGTCTTCCAGATCCGCGGCCAGCGGGCCTACAGCCAGCTCAAATTCGAGGGCGGCGTACACCGCGTGCAGCGCGTGCCGGTCACTGAATCGAGTGGGCGCATCCAGACCTCCACGGTGACGGTCGCGGTGCTGCCCGAAGTGGACGAGGTCGAGGTTGAACTGGACGAGAAAGAGATCACGGTGGATATCTACCACTCCTCCAGCGCGGGCGGGCAGAACGTGCAGAAGGTTGCGACCGCGATCCGCATGACGCACATCCCGACCGGGATCGTGGTGCAGTGCCAGGATGAGCGCAGCCAACTGCAGAACAAGATCAAGGCGCGGGGCGTGCTAGTCGCCCGCCTCTACGAGATGAAGCTTCAGCAGAGCAACGCGGCGCAGGCCGGGGCACGCCGCTCCCAGGTGGGGACGGGCGAGCGCTCGGAGAAGATCCGCACCTACAACTTCCCCGATGGACGCGTTACCGACCATCGGATCAACTACGATGTCTTCAACGTGCCGCGCGTGCTGGACGGCGACCTCCAGGATTTTATCGACAGGCTGATCACGGCGGACCAGGCCGAAAAGATGCGCGAGGCCGGGAGCTAACTCATGCCCTCTCCAATGTCCTCATCGAGTGGAAAAGCGCAAACCGGCGGCACGCGGCAATCCTGGGCGCGAAGCTGGGCGCTCGCCACCTTGATGACCGGCGTTACGATACTCAGCGCGCAGTTCTCCGTGACGATCCCGCCGACTCCGGTGCCGCTGACGCTGCAGGTGTTCGCCGTTCTGCTGACCGGCCTTGTGCTGGGCCGGCGCTGGAGCCTGGTGGCGCAGGCGCAGTACCTGGTCCTTGGAGCGGTCGGGTTGCCGGTCTTTGCGAAAGCCGGGTTCGGCCTTCCTACTCTCTTCGGGCTTACAGGCGGATACCTGCTGAGCTATCCGTTTGCCGCCTTTGTGGTGGGCTGGATCGCGGGCCGCGCGGGCAACGAAGGGGCCACGCTTAGACACCAGATACTCGGGTGCGCGGCGGGACTGGCGATCGTCTATGGATTAGGCTGCGCCTGGTTCGCGGCGGCCATGCATGCCTCGCTCCTAGCGGTCGTGCTGCCCGGCGCCCTCATCTTCCTGGCGTGGGATAGTGTAAAGGCCGTTGCAGCGGTCGCCGTGGCACAGGGCATCGGGGCCGCTAGGGCGCGCACGGGACGCTGATAGCCGCAACGGATATGCCGGAACCAAGGGACCCTGTCGGCTGGGCCGCTCGCCGTCTCTCCGCGAGCGGGGTGGAGAGCCCTCGGCTGGAGGCGCAGCTTCTGCTTGCGCTGGCGCTCGGCATTTCACGCACGGCGGTGACCGCAGGTCTCTTCGGACCTCTCGACGGCGAGCGGCAGAGACGATTTCACGATCTGGTTACGGCGCGATGCAGCCATGTGCCGCTCGCCTATCTGCGGGGCACGCAGGAGTTCTACGGCCTGGATTTC
>JAYTEU010000133.1:0-5700 GCA_043734985.1 Chthonomonadaceae bacterium | reverse complement strand
GTACGCGGCGCTGAAGGTGCAATGTTCATAGGTTTCCTCGACTAGAACCTTACAATCCATTGAGCGAGAACCGAATCGGCTGGCTGAGAACCGAGGCTAGAGGTCCCGCAAGGTTGCGCGCCGGCTCGAAGGACCATTGCCTGACGATATCGAGCGCGCGCCCGTCCAGCATCGGGTAACCGGAGGATGTCTCCAGCTCGACACTGTCCGCGCGCCCCACGGCGCTGACTTCGATCCTCAGCATGACGACTCCTTGTTGGCGTTCGCCGCGAGCCGCGTCGGGATATCCGATCAGCGGATTCGTGCGGTACTTCGGCCTGGCCGCCACGAAACTATCCTGCTTCAGCCGGGTCTCTTCGCCCTCCTGCCCTCCGGGTAAGGTACCGCCCATTGGCGACAACGGTCGCCCAATTCCGGCTTCGACCCGTACGGTCGCGTTTTTATCGCCGCCCGTCGGCGGGAATACGCGCCCCGGAGCCCCCAAAGGAGCGGTTCGTCCGTCTCTCCGGTTCGCATCGCCGAAGCCGCCAGTCCTGCCGTCCTGAGACGACGCAGCTCTGGGCTGGTCCGCCAATATCGTCACCATACGCCGAACGGGTGTCTCCATCGCGGTCACTCCCATCCTACGCGTTCGCGTTCCACTAGGTTGAGAATTGTTGCCGGTACCACCCACGCCGCCCAGGAACATCGCAGGGTTGCCGGCATTTCCTGCCGGCGGCTGTTGCGATGCCGGTGTCCCTATAGCGACCCTGCCGGTTACTGCGAGCGGGCGTCCGGCTGTGCTCCCCGGTCGCGACGCAGGACCGCTGCCCGCGAACGGGTCGAAACCCGGACCGGATACCGCCACAGTCGACGACTGCAATGACTTCGGCGTCGCGGCCCGTCTCTTACCGGCATGGAAATGGGAGTCCGTGCTGTCCGAGCGCTTTGGAGACAGTGTCACTTCGATCTCTTCCACAGGCGCCCGCCCTGCCGGCCGGGCGCCGATGGCAGCCAATAGAAATCCCAGGTGCGCGAAAACCGAGATCCCGACAAAAGCCAGGCTGTAATACCAGCGTTCCAGATACATGTGTAAGATTACTCCGTTGAAATCCAAGGCGAAACATACCATTATCTACTCTATCAGTCGCTCCCGACTTCATCTTTGTTCACTTGTTCATCCTTTCTAACAAGATTCGCTCGGAGCCGTGCGTGCCTTCGACCCAAATACGCCGTGGCTGACATTGACATTGGGCGCCGGAAAATGCTATACTTGCCGACCTATTTTCCAGGGCCGCATTTGACGATTGAGTCTTCGCCGACCGAGCCAACGTCGTTCCGATAGTCACTAGCTGTAGTTCACCGGCAGCCGCATCCGCAGCCTCTGCAGCCTACTAACCTATATTTAACCGCCGCTTATCCCGATTGCGGCAACAATCACATGTTCGCGTTGCCGGCTGCCGCGGATTTGTGAAAACCGGGTGCTGACTGCCAGTGGTTTAACGTATGTGCCATGAGACTACATTCAGTGACTTATGCCCGCCATGGGTACGGTCAGAGGAGAATCCGGGATGTCGCAGGATGCAGAGCTAGTATTAACGCCGCGAGGCCGCGAGAAGCTTGAGAACAGGCTAGACCACCTCCAGAAGGTGCAGCGGCGCGAAGTTGCAGAACGCATACGCGACTCGAAGCAATTCGGGGATCTCACCGAAAACGCGGAATATGAAAACGCAAAAACCGAACAGGCTCTTGTGGAAGGCCAAATATCTGAAATCCGGCGCGTTCTCCAGGTAGCCCAGTTGCTGCTTGACGAGGATATTCCTACCGATTACGTGGGTATCGGCTCGATCGTAAAGATGACCAACCTCGATACCGACGACGAGTGGGAGCTGACTCTCGTTAGCTCCGTGGAAGCCGATCCCGACAACGATATGATCTCGGACGAATCACCGATCGGTGATGCCCTGGTAGGTAAGCGCCCTGGCGAGACGGCGCGGATCAAAGCGCCTAACGGAATTCTCAACTATCGGATCGACACCATCCGAAAGTAAGCCGCGAAGTCATTCTAAGTGATTGTGTACCAGGAGCCGCCAGATTGAGCGAACTTGAATCGCATGACGACGAACCGGACATTCTTCGCAGCGTACGTCTGAACAGACTGACCGAACTGCAGGCAAAAGGCGAAGACCCTTTTCGCTTGGAGCGTTTCGAACGCACGCATACGCCGGCGCAGATCGTAGATCCCGAGGGCTCCCATTGGTCCCTTCCAAACGAGGTTCGTGAGAAGCTCGTCATTCGTGCCGCCGGCCGCATCACGGCGGCGCGGTCCAAAGGCAAAGTGACTTTTGCCGACATCCGCGACGAGACCGGTCGCGTCCAGCTCTACATTAAGCGCGACGAAATCGGGGACGATAGTTTCGCGGGGTTCAATGAACTGGACCTCAGCGACATCGTCGGCGTGCAGGGCTATCCCTTCCACACGCGAACCGGCGAACCTTCCATCCACGTCAAATCCGTAACTCTGCTCGCCAAAGCGCTAAGACCCGTCCCGTTCGGAAAGATCGATGAAGAGGGCAAAGTTCACGGCGCTCTGACGGACCGCGAGGAGCGGTATCGACGGCGGTACCTGGATCTGCTTGTCAATCCGCTAGCCCGCGCAGTGCTCACGAAGCGATGCAAAGTCGTCACGGCAATGCGCAGGTTCCTGGATGGCGAGGGGTTCCTCGAAGTGGAGACTCCCGTGCTGCAGCTCATTGCGGGCGGAGCGGCGGCGAAGCCATTTACGACCCACCACAACGCCCTGGATCACGAGTTTAAGCTGCGGATATCGCTTGAACTGTACCTGAAGCGCCTGATCGTGGGCGGATACGACCGCGTCTACGAGATCGGCCGGGTCTTCCGCAACGAGGGAATCTCGACAAGGCATAACCCCGAATTCACGCTCATGGAGCTCTACCAGGCCTTCGCGGACCTCGACGACATCATGGAGCTGGTCGAGGCGATGTATGTTTCGATCTGCAACGAGGTAAACGGCGCGCCGACGATAGAATACAATGGCCGCACCGTCGACCTTTCCGCGCGGCCGTGGCGCAGGCTGCCGATGCTTCAAGGTATTCACGAATACGCCGGCATCACGCCCGACGAGTTTGCGACGCTGGAGCAGGCGAAGGAAGGCTGCCGAAGGATCGGCGTGACATTCGACCTCAACAAAGAGGCAACGCTCGGAGGTCTGATCGAGAAGCTCCACGAACAGTATACGCAGCCGAACTTGATCGAGCCGACCTTTATCACCGACTTCCCGACGGAGACCTCCCCGCTCGCAAAGAAACGTCAGGACAACCCAGCGTTGACTCGTCGATTCGAAGTCTATGTCTTAACTCAAGAGCTGGGTAACGCGTTCTCGGAGATCAACGATCCGATCGATCAGCGGGAACGGTTCGAGGGGCAGGTCGTACAGCGCGAGGCCGGTGACGACGAAGCCCATCCGATGGACGAGGACTTCCTTCTCGCCCTGGAGTACGGCATGCCTCCAACGGGCGGACTTGGTATCGGGATCGACCGACTAGCCATGATACTGACAGGAGCCGAGTCGATCCGGGACGTAATCCTGTTCCCCCTAATGCGGCCGCAGCACTAGGCAGCCGGATGCTAGCGGGCAGTCGGCAATCGGCAGTCGGTACCAGTCATTTTGATGCGCCTGGTCCATTGCTGCTCTCTAATACACCAAATTTGCCTGAACATTCGAATAGCGGGCGGGCAGGCGCCCTACGACTGCCGATTGCCGACTGCCCACACTGGAGACTTCCATGCCGGAACGCATTGCGCTGGAGGCGGCTGCCGCCGCACTGAGGGAATCGATCGAGGTGGCTTCGGCAGGTCTGATTGAGCGCAGCGTACTTGTCGAGAATATAGTACTGGCAGCGGTGGCCGGTGAGCATTTGTTGGTAATCGGCCCGCCCGGTACCGCCAAGAGCGAGGCGGTGCGCAGGGTCGCGCAGTCGCTCGGCGGGCGATACTTCGAATACCTGCTGGGCCGATTTACCGAGCCGAACGAAGTCTTCGGGCCGATCGATCTTCGCAAGCTGCGCGAAGGCATCGTCGAAACCGAGACGTCCGGCATGCTCCCAGAGGCCGAAATCGCCTTCCTGGACGAGATATTCCTCGGCTCTACAGCAATCCTCAACACCCTTCTCGGAATCCTAAACGAACGAGTCTTTCGCCGTGGCCATACCCGCATGCAGTGTCCCATCCGAGTCTGCATCGGAGCCTCCAATGCGCTTCCTGCCGACGAGATGCTCGCGGCCTTCGCCGACAGATTCCTGATCCGCATCTTCCTCGACCCAATTCCCGATCCGCGAATAGAGGAGCTGCTGGAGGGCGGCTGGAAGCTGAGCGGAAGCCCCTTGCTCCCCCACTCCTCAATCCAGGATGTCGATCTCCTCGCCGCACAGGCACGCCTTGCCGATCTGTCGGAACTTCGCCCTTCGCTTGCCCAGGCCATCCGTAAGCTGCGGCATGCCGGCATCGAGCTGACGGACCGCCGGGCGGTAAAGATCCAGCGGCTGATAGCGGCGGCGGCGGCGCTCGCGGGCCGGTCCCAGCCCACCTCGGCGGATATCTGGCCGATAATCCTGGCGGTTCCGACGCGTGAGCAGCAGACCGTTGCCCGTGAGACGCTTCGCGACCTGCTCGATGCAACGGAGAACTCCGCGCTTCCGGCAGCAGCCGAAGACGCTTCCCAGGGCCCGGTTGCTCGAGCAGCTCGGCTGACAGCATTCGGAAACGAGATTCTCGCCGCTCAGCCTGTAGCCGCTGATTCACGGGAGGCGGAAGCATGGCAGCTTCGCCTCGAAGGAATTGCACGAGAGATCGACTCGGGCTTCGCTACGAACGCGCTCTCAGGACCGCTGGCGGAAGTACGCGAGCGAATAGTAGCTATCGTACGCGATTCGGTCGGAGCATCTGCGCAATGAAGCCGTCGTGGCAGTGGCAGCCGCGCACTGTACCGCTGGTTCCCTGCGCTGTCGCTGCAAGGCGCGCATCTTCCTCAGCGATGGCACGTAGGCTGCTCGCCGGAGAGGACGAGCTGTTGGCGCAGCTTCGTGGCGTGGTGGGAGTGGAGACACTGCTTATACACGGCCCCGCAGAGCTGCTGCCCTGGGTCGATGGAGCAGTGTATCTCGGCCGCGATCCGCTGGCCCCGTCGCTTCTCCTGCCTACTCACTCGGAGCCTTCGCTCAACGCCGCGCTGCTGGAGCGCGCCCTGCTTGCGGCATTCCCTGCTTACCTTCCTCCGCTGGCCGTCCTCATTTCCGAACAGCTTATCCTCTCCGCCAATGCCGCGCGTCCGATATCGCGCGACATGCTGCAGGATTGGCTGGTAAGCGGCGGCGTGGTGAAACCGTGAAAGATGCAAAGGAGCTACCGCGCGCGCTCATGCCCTGGGCGCCCTACCTTCAGCTTCTTCCCGCGAAACACATCGCGGCAATTGCGCCGCTCGTCCAGCGTCTCGATATTGCAATCGGCCCTTTGCGCGTCCAAGTCACCGGAGGCGACGGGGAACCGGACGGCTTTAACGGTATCTCCCGGCGCGGAGCGTACGATCGCCTCTTGCTCTCCGAGTGGCTGCTCGCGGATGAGATGCCGGACGAGTTTGCCCGCCGCGCGGTAATGTCGGAGCACGCGTTCCTTCAGATCGCGCGCCAAGAGCCGGCCGGCGCG
>JAYTEU010000132.1:0-4378 GCA_043734985.1 Chthonomonadaceae bacterium | reverse complement strand
GCGAAGAACGCCGCCATCTGGTAGTACTGGTTCTGCGTCCAGCGCTCATAGGGATGGTTGTGGCACTTTGCGCATTCGATGCGTACGCCCAGAAACACCTGGGAGGTCGTCTCGGCCAGCGTGTTGGGGCTTGTCGCGGTACGGAAGTAGTTCGTCGCTCCGTTGCTGAAGGTGCTACCCTGCGCTAGGAGCAGCTCCTGGGCGAAGCGGTTCCATGGCTTGTTCTCGGCGACGCTGGTACGAATCCAGGTGTAGAGCGAGGCCATTCCTTTATCGCCCAGCGATTTGCGGGAGCAGCGCAGTATATCGGCCCAACGCAGCGTCCAGTAGTCGACGTACTCCGGACGCGCCAGGAGGGAGTCGACGAGCTTCTCGCGCTTGCGGGGATCGCTGCTCGCCAGGAACGTCCGCGCCTCCTGGGGCGTCGGCAGCAGGCCGATCACGTCCAGGTATGCGCGTCGGAGAAAGTCGGCATCGGTGCAGTCGGGGGATTGCGGCAGTCCCAGGCTGTCCAGTTTCCGACCGGCATGGCGATCGATCAGCCCGGATTTGGCGTACGCCGCTGCCGGCCGCGAAATGGGGGGCGCATAGGGAGAGGTTAGCGTGGCGGTAGCGACCACGCTCTGATAGCGCAGAACGATCGCGCCTTCGCCTGCTCCGTTGACCTTTGCCTCGCCGTTCGGGCCAACGCTCGCAACCGATTCGTCGGATGCGGTGAAAATGGTCTGGCCGGTAGCATCGCGCCGCGTGCCGTCGTTGTACTTCGCCCAGACCGTGATCCTCTGCGTCTGCCCGGGTGTCAGCGTGCGTGTCAGCGGAACCGCAGCGATACTTACGACGCGAAGGTCCTTCGGAGTCGGACCCGGCATGCCGGCGGCGATCCAATCGCGAAGCAGTCGGTACTCGGGCGAACCCACGCGGAATCGCTGGCCGCCTTTGTGGAAAACAGTGAAGGCCGGCTTGCGGAGAAGCAGGCTGTTCTCGGGCTGCGCGGGCGCGACACGCCTTGCGCCCGCGCCGCGGGTAATGACCTCGTAATCTGCGTCGGGGTCGTAGCCCAGCAGCGAGAGCTTCAGCCCGCCCTTGCCTGCGCCCGCCCCATGGCATGCGCCCATGTTGCAGCCGCTCTTCGTCAGAACCGGCATCACGTCTACCGTGAAGCGAGGCGGCGCGGGCCCGGTCATGCCGCGCACTTCGATCGTGGTTCGCACGGTACTTCCCTGATATTGCGCGGTGACCGTGGTTGTGCCGTCGGCTCGTCCGCGCAGCACGCCGTCGGAATCTACTTCGGCGACCTTCGGATCGGCGACAGAGAACCGTGCGCCGCCGGAAACGTCGATCGAGCCGCCTCCTGCGACACGGCCATCCACCAGGAGATGCACGTCATCGTAGGGACCTCGAACGAAGGGATGAGGCGGCAAAAGTGTCAGAGCGCTTACCTTCAGATCGGTCTGCCGCCGCTCTATGGGCTTCTTGTGCGAAACAGGTGGCTGCGCCGTCGCCGCCGAGCATGCCAGCGCCAAAAGTCCGCCCGCTATAATGCGCGTAAACGCTTTCATATCTTAGTGCGAAGTCCTTTCGGTGGTAACCTGCCCGCTCATTAGGCGGCAAAATGCGAGATTCTGCTTTACTATTTTTGGCGTCAAAATTGGCGAAAAGTTACAGCGTCGAATGCAAATCGGCAATCGTTACACGGCGTCGGTTCCCTGCTCCAGCCAGTCGAGGTACCTGGGCAGCGAGTAGCGCAGGCCGCTCGCGATATCGCCGTCGAGCAGTATCTGCCAGGCAGCGCCAACGCTAGCGAGAAATATCCCGTCCACTTCATCGTCGGCGAAGCGCAGGCCGGCGAGTCCGCTGGGGCTTAAGGTCGCCGCGTAAACCTGCCGAACCTCCGCGTCCAGAAACGGCGGATTGCGTTTTGGGTCGCCTTCGAAACAGTAATAGGGACGCCCGACGGCTGTCAGTATCCCTTCGATGAGCGATACGCTTGCTTCGCTCCTTTCCAGCCCGATCTCTTCGGCCATCTCTTTCCAGGCCGCTTCCTCGAAAGTCGAATTGCTGCCGTCCCGCGCCTGGGAAACGTGGCCGGAGACCGCCATATCGAGCGCGCCGGGCCATTCCGCTTTCGTCAAACTCCGACGCTGAAGCGCGATAAGGCCACTTGAAGTTGCGAGCCCGATCTCGATAGCGCGGTGCCGGAGACCGAACACATGGAACATCCAACGCGGACCGATGACGCCGGTGGGGACGCCTGCCGGACTCACGATCGCAAACTGCTCCGCGCGCTCGGCGGGCGGTGGGTCAACACGCGGCTCCCAATTGGCCCGGAGCGTGTCTAGTCCCGACTGTGCAAGACCGTCGCCGCGCGCAAGGTTCCGCGCTGTTTCCCTTGCGAGCAGTAGATCGGACTGTGATAGGGACTTCACGCGATGTGGCCCGCCAAATCGATCATGCCCATATCACGCAGTTGCGGCCCTGGTCCTTCGCGCGGTAGAGCGCTTCGTCCGCCCGCTGGACTACCTCAAGTGGGTTGAGGCCGTCCTCGGGGTAAGAGGCGACACCCACGCTGACAGTGCGATGGACCTCTTCGCCCGCCACCACGATAAAGCCTTTCTCCTCGACCGCGCCGCGGATGCGCTCGGCCAGCAGGAAGGCGTCGTCCTTATGGGTTTCAGGCATAACGACGATGAACTCTTCGCCGCCGTATCGGCCCACTCTGTCCACGGTGCGCACACTGGCGCGAAGGATCTGGGCAACGTTGCGCAGCAGGTCATCGCCGGCAAGGTGGCCATAGTGGTCGTTGAACGACTTGAAGGCATCCAGGTCGAGCATCAGCACGGAGAGCGGCCGGTTGTAACGCTGGGCGCGCCGCATTTCTTCGCGCATTAGATCGTCGATGCGCTTGTGGTTGAACAGGCCGGTCAGGCCGTCCGTCGCGGCCAGGTCGCGGACCTTATTTCGCGCCCGCAAGCTCTCGACGGCGACGCCTACGTGCGGTACCAGTCCTTCGAGCTGAGCGGCATCCTCCACGGTGAACGGGTTGGAGGCCGGACGTGTCCAGTGCGCCACGCCGAGCACCTTCTTCTGCGAGATGATAGGGTAGAGCAGCCACGAATCGGCCGCCGGCTCCTGCTCTCCACGCCGCTGAGTTCTTGCCGCGTCCGAGACTATCAGCGGTCGCGTTCGTTCCGCCGCGGTTCCGACAAGTCCCACTCCAAACCGCGTGCGCAGTCCGGCGAACTCCCCCATATCGGGAATCCCCACCATCGGCACAATCTCATCGTGCGCATCGTCCACCAGCCATACAAGGCTGCGGTCGGCGTGAACGAGATCGTCCGCCAGGTGAAGGAACCGGTAAAGGAGGGCTGTCGGCTCCGGCGTGGAGTCGTCCTGAAGGCTCGCCAGACCCATGGCCTGGGAAACCGAAAGCTGCCGTCGGAGGCTGGAGAATTCAAACGCGCGGCGGAAAAGCAGTCCAACGAGAACCAAGAGGCCGGCAAGGGAAAGGAGCGCCCAGGGGCCGTAAACGACGCCAACAGGGAGAACCAGTACTAAGGGCAGAAAAGCCGCGGCTGTCACTCCAAGGCGGAGCCGGAAAAACGTTTGTCTGGACCGGCCCGCGCGCGAATTAATCGGACTGCCCATGCAGAGCACGCCGATGGAATAGACCGAAAGAAACGTCATTATGGATGGCGCATAGTGTATCAGGCTCGATAGGCAGAATTGGGCGATCGGCAAAGCGGGATCCGGCAGGGGGCCGGCAGCGGCGACGACAATCGAGGATGCGCCTGCCGCCGTCGCCAGCGTTAATCCGCTTCGAAGGACGCAAGCGCGCGAATAGCGTTCGCGGTGAAATAGTCGCGCTTCGATAAGCGCTGCAAGAAGGGCGCCTACAATACCTGCAAAGGGTCCGACCCACAGTGCGATCGCGCACGCGACGACACTGGAGAGGTGCAGACTGAGGCTGCGTACCCGAACGACGGGCACGCGCATTGCCGTAAGTATAAGCGCGGTGCACGGCACAAACGCAATCGCCTCACGGAGAATCCCGGAGACCGCATCTTGCAGAATCAAATACCGCATCCTTTCGTGAAGCCCGGTCGGGAACCAAATCGCGCAGAGTTGGAGTATAGTGTCACAGTGTATTGATTGGAACAAGTGGCGTGCGTCGGTCGGACTGGAAGGACGGCTGAACTGCCCGGCCGGAGCCGGCGTCACAGTTTCGTCACGTGGTGCACCCATTATAGCCAAATCCCCCCGGTTGTTTCAAGTGCTCGGATACAGTTCACTGCCGAAATTACGGCTGTTCGGCGTATTCGTTTGCGATGACCGGTTCCACTTCTACCCCCCAGCTCGCATAGTATCGGTTACGTGTATC
>JAYTEU010000131.1:0-2432 GCA_043734985.1 Chthonomonadaceae bacterium | reverse complement strand
GCTAAGAAGGTGGTCGTGATCGGCTCCGGTCCTATTCGGATCGGGCAGGGCATCGAGTTCGACTACTGCTCCGTCCACTGCGTGTGGGCGCTGCGCGAGGCTGGCTACCAGGCGCTGATCATTAACAACAACCCCGAAACCGTCTCGACGGATTTCGACACCTCGGACCGCCTCTTTTTTGAGCCGCTTACCACGGAGGACGTTCTCAACATCCTGGACCGAGAGCAGCCGGAAGGTGTCATCGTGCAGTTCGGCGGGCAGACGGCGATCAATCTTGCCAGGCCGCTGAGCGAAGCCGGCATCCGCATTCTCGGCAGCTCGTCCGACTCCATCGATCTTGCCGAAGACCGCGACCTCTTCGAAAAGGTGCTGAGCGAGCTCAACATCCCTAAGCCCGCGGGCCGCGCCGTCACGAGTCCGGAAGGCGCGCTGGAGGTCGCCGAAGTGATCGGCTTCCCTGTCCTGGTGCGCCCCTCCTATGTGCTGGGCGGCCGTGCCATGGAGATCGTCTACAACCGCACTGACCTGGAGCGGTATATGACCTACGCCGTGGATGTCTCTCCAAAAGCGCCGATCCTGGTGGACAAATATATCCTGGGCAAAGAGGTGGAGGTCGATGTCATCGGCGATGGCGTGGACTGCCTGCTGCCCGGCATCATGGAGCATATCGAGCGCGCCGGCGTACACTCCGGCGACAGTATGGCGGTCTACCCGCCGCAGTCCCTCTCCGATACAGTCATAAGCCAGATCGTGGAGACGGCGACGCTGCTGGCAAAGCGCCTCGAAGTGCGCGGCCTGATGAACATCCAGTTCGTCGTGGACCGGGAGACAGACACGGCGCAAGTGCTGGAAGTCAATCCTCGCGCCTCCCGAACGGTTCCTTATTTGAGCAAGATCACCGGTATCCCAATGGTCAAGGTCGCCACGCATATCATGCTCGGCAAAACGCTGAAAGAGCAGGGCTACACGCCGGGCCTGCACCCAAACCAGGGCAGTATCGCGGTGAAAGCGCCGGTATTCTCATTTGCAAAGCTCACTCAGGTAGACATCGGCCTCGGCCCCGAGATGAAGAGCACGGGCGAGATCATGGGGCTGGACGTGGACTATTCGCGCGCGCTCTACAAGGCCATGGTAGCCAGTGGAATCGGCGTACCGAATGGAGGAATCATGATCGCCACGATCGCCGACGCCGACAAGGCGGAGTCCGTTCCAATTATCCGCGAATTCGCCGAAATCGGCTTCCAGATATACGGGACTGCGGGCACCGCCGTATATCTTCAGCATCAGGGCATCGAAGCGCAGTCCGTAAAGAAGCTCCATGAAGGCGAAGGCAACATTATCGACCTCATCAAGAGCGGCAGGATCGCGCTGCTCATCAACACGCTCTCGTCCGACAAACGGATCGAGCGCGAGGGAGCACGCATCCGGCGCGCCTCGGTCGAAGCCGGCGTGCCGTGTCTCACCAGCCTGGACACAGCGCAAGCCCTGCTCCTTTCGCTCAGGGCACAGCGCGAGGGCAAGCCATTCGCCCTCGCCACGGTGGACGAATACCTTGCCGGAACGGTCTGAGCAGTTCGCGGTCCGGAGTTGCGCCGCTCTGCCGCCTCGTCTACGGGCGCGGCGCGAACAATCGGCCATCCCTGCACGTAGACAGGACTAGGTACGGTTACCAATATTCGGGGCGTGGCCGGAGGCAATAGATCCGGAAACAGAGGCAAGAGTCTTCCGGACGCACCAAACGTCCGGCAGCGCCTTGTCCGAAGGACGATTGTTTTTTCCTGCCGGGGGTTTTCAACCTCTGGCCCAACCCGCAAATGAGGTGCGAGTTCCAAAGACACTAGTCGATCGAGGTCAAGATCATGTGGCAGCAGATTGCAGTAATGGTGTGCGTCGCGGCTTCGGCAGTATATCTGGGCAGGTATGTCTTCGACTCCGTGCGCGCGATCGTTAAGGCGCGAAGCGGCTGCGGCGAGGGCTGCGCCAAGTGCGCCTTCGCGGAACAGCCAAAGAAGAACGGCGGCGGCAAAGCGAACGCGTCCGCGCCGGGCTCGATCATCCCACTCACCGAAATCCGCTCGCTGCCCGTTCGAAAACCGTAGTCAGCGGTAATCGGCAGCGCAATTCAGTACTTCACAGAGTACAGACGTAGTACGCGTTTGTGTCCGAAGGTCACGCGGCCGCAGGCTCTAAAGCGAAGGAATTCATTGTTGGCGCAAAAAAGGTCTGGGATAATTGGCGGTTCCCTTCGTTAAGGTCTACCGAGCCTTGAGGTAGCTCCTGAATGTTGTCGGTTGCAGCCGTATTTCGATCGCTGATCGTAGAATCCATTCAAAGGACTCTGTTGGCGCGAATTGCATTGCGCCGATTGACAATTCTGATTGTGTCAGCCAGGGAGATTGCCATGAGCCATCTACGCCTTCTCTTGTGCCGGG
>JAYTEU010000130.1:0-6509 GCA_043734985.1 Chthonomonadaceae bacterium | reverse complement strand
ATGTCCCGAACGTTCATGTCCAGCCCCCACTCCCGGATCGGGCCGATGTCGGTCGAGAAGCCCAGGTTCAAGAGAACCGTATCCACTTCGATTTCGGTCTCCTCTTTGGTCTGGTTGTTGAGCAATATTGCGCGGTCCAGGCAGTTCCCGCCGCGTACTTCCTTTAGTTCGTGCCACAACCGGACGTCCACGCTGGAGCGGTTGAGCAGCCAGTCGATGGACTCTTCGTGTGCGCGGAACTCCGCGCGACGGTGGATCAGCGTCATCTTTTCCGCCAGTGGCTCCAGGTTCATGGCCCAGTCGAGCGCGGAATCGCCCCCGCCGACCACCAGGATGCGCTTTCCCGCGAACTGAGCCTTATTGGAGACGAAATAGTGTACGCCTCGATCCTCGAACTCCAGAATCCCAGGCGCGGCCAGCTTCTTCGGTGCGAACGCGCCTGCTCCAACCGCCAGGATAACGGTGCGGGTCCTATGGCGGCCGACGTGCGTCTTGAGCTCCATCAGCCCGTCCTCCTCGTACCGAAGTGTCTTTACTTTTTCGCCTAGGCAAACCGATGGCGAGAAACGCAAGCCCTGTTTCACCATCTCGGCGGCGAGGTCACGCGCCAGGATTTTATGGAAACCGGGCATATCGTATACGTATTTCTCGGGATAGAGCGCGGTGAGCTGCCCGCCAAGCTCCGGCAGGCTGTCGATTACCTTTGTCTTCATCTGGCGAATTCCGGCATAGAACGCGCCGAAGAGTCCGACCGGGCCGCCACCGACGATAGTTACATCGTATATGTCCGCGTCGATCGGAAGAATGACTTCAGTCGTTTCGTTGTCCGCGGGAATTTGTGTCATTTCCTGAGGTCCTTTAATTCAAATCGAGACTCGTAAAAGTTGCGACCACTATTATACCAGCATACGAATAGGCACGAGGCGAGTGCGCGGCAATCTATTCCATATCCGTAAGCCGCCCGCCACGCTGGAGGTAAACCTCTATTGAGAACTGAGGTTACCCCCATGGCGCACTCAAGACCGGTTGGCGGATACTATATCTATGTTCAGCCGCAGTGTTGTTCTCGCTGACCGTTCAAGGAGTCCAGGCCGTTTATGTCGCCAATTTCCATTTTGATCGCCGATGACGACCCGTTTATACGGCAGTGCCTTCGCAGGGCGCTGGAGGTCGATCCGGACCTTCATGTCGCGTGGGAAGCGCAAAATGGTCTTCAGGCGATCGTGCTTGCAGACCGCCATAGTCCCGACGTCGTTCTGCTCGACGCGGAAATGCCCAGGATGGATGGATTTGAGGCAGCGCGGTGCCTTCGCCGCCGACGGCCGGAACTTTGTATAGTGATAATGAGTTTATACCAGCAGGCAGGATCGCAAGCCCTGGAATCCGGGGCGAACGCGTTTATCGTGAAGGATTGCGGTTGTACTAAACTGCGGTCGCTGCTGCGAAGCGTTATTCAGGAACATGCCGAATCGCCGATGCGGGACGTTTCCGAAGAGAAGCCCGCCTGACGCGCGATCGGATCGCAAGCGTGCTGTTCGATCGATGGCCCGGATGCCGTTCGAAAACTACGCACTAGAGACAGGGAGTGGACGATGCCCGCGAATTCCATGATGATCAGTCCGGCGAACGAGTTTGAGTCGCTCTATCGGCGCAGTCAGCGACGCGCCTACAATCTAGCCTACAGGCTGACCGGAAACTCTGCCGACGCCGAAGACGTCGCTCAGGACGCGTATGTTCGCGCCTGGCACAACTTCGAATCGTACGATGCGAACAGGTCTTTCGAAGGGTGGCTGTTCCGAATCATCACCAATCGCGTTATCGACCTGCGCCGCCGCCAAAAGCGCGTTCCGATATATTCGCTCGATAGCCCGATCCAGGGCGACGACGACGGCCAGCCGCTCGCGCATGAATTCGCCGCTCCGAACAGCGATCCCGAGCAGATCGTCGTCGGCCCGGTGATGGAGGAGCGTCTCCAGGAGGCGCTCGCCTCGCTCCCAAGCGACTATCGCAAGGCGATCCTGCTGTGCGATGTCGAACAGCGATCCTACCAGGAGATCGCCGACCAGATGCAATGCGCTATCGGCACGGTGCGGTCGCGGATACACCGCGCTCGCGTAATGCTTCGCAAGCGTCTGGAAGCGGCTCCGGCCAAGCCGCGCAAGAATGCCTCGCGTAATCTCGTACGCGTGCCGGCATTGGCCGCCGCCTGACGCTTAAGTTGTGCCCGCCAGTAAATCGCGCAATGGAACCCGAAGACGCGTTGACATAGAGTGCCGCCGGAAGCCCCAAAAGAGCTTTCGGCGGATTTTCGTTTGGGCCAGGGTCGTACAGTTTTCAGTATGCAGCACTAAAGTACCGGTCTAGGATTACGAAGTCCGCCTTCGCGGACTCTATACCGAACCCGCGACGGAGGGTTTTGTAAACTTAGCGCGGGATTTTAATCGTGCGCGGCCCTAAATGATCCTATTGGTTTGAACCGGCTTTGCAGGAAAGACCGCGCAATCGGCGGAACTATCCGCCGCTACCCACCAAATGCATCGCCATCCAGAGGTGAACCCATTTTGGAGATATTGCCGACACACATCCGCAAGACCACGTCCGTCTGGCAGGCGAACGAGGCGCACCATAAAACGTTGGCCGCCGAATTACGTTCCCGGCTGGAGGTCGTCAAACTAGGCGGCGGCGCGGAAGCGGTCGCGCGCCACCGAGGACGCGGCAAGATGCTTCCACGCGAGCGTATCGATGCGCTGATCGACGACGGCTCGCCTTTCCTCGAATTCAGCCCGCTCGCGGCCAACGGCTTCTACGAGGATGAGGCGCCGGGCGCCGGAATAGTCACCGGAATTGGTTCTGTACATGGCGCGCCCTGCGTCATTGTCGCGAACGATGCAACCGTGAAGGGGGGCGCTTACTTCCCGCTTACGGTAAAGAAACATCTGCGGGCACAGGAGATCGCCCAGGAGAACCGGCTTCCCTGTATCTACCTTGTAGATTCCGGCGGCGCGTACCTGCCTCTTCAGTCCGAGGTGTTCCCGGATCGCGAGCATTTCGGACGCATCTTCTACAACCAGGCGCGGATGTCGGCAATGAAGGTGCCGCAGATCGCCTGCGTGCTGGGAAGCTGCACCGCAGGAGGCGCGTACGTTCCCGCGATGTCGGACCAGACGGTGATCGTTAGAGGCAATGGGACCATCTTCCTAGGGGGGCCGCCTCTCGTTCGCGCGGCCACCGGCGAAATCGTCACGGCGGAAGAGCTTGGCGGCGCCGAGGTGCATACCCGCGAGAGCGGCGTCGCTGATTATGCCGCCGAGGATGAGCCGGACGCCCTGCGGATTGTTCGCGAGATCGTGGAGGCAATTCCCCGAAACCAGGCCGGCGGTTACGATCGAATTGACGCCGAGCCACCCGCCTACGATCCCCTAGATATCTACGGCATCCTTCCCCAGGATCTGCGCGCGCAGTTCGACGCGCGAGAGATCATCGCGCGCCTTGTAGACGGCAGTCGCTTCCACGAGTTCAAGCCGCTCTACGGCACGACCCTTGTCTGCGGTTTCGCTCGCTGGTTCGGCTATCCGGTCGGGATCATCGCCAACAACGGAATCCTCCTCTCCGAGAGCGCGCTTAAAGGTACGCACTTTATCGAGCTCTGCTGCCAGCGATCCATTCCGCTGGTGTTTCTCCAGAACATTACGGGCTTTATGGTGGGCCGGAAGTACGAGACGGAGGGCATTGCAAAACACGGCGCAAAGCTGGTGATGGCGGTCGCAAATGCACAGGCGCCGAAGTTCACGGTCGTCATCGGCGGTTCGTTCGGCGCGGGTAACTACGGCATGTGCGGGCGTGCATTCGGTCCGCGCCAGCTATGGATGTGGCCGAATGCCCGAATTTCGGTGATGGGTGGCGAGCAGGCGGCGAACGTGCTGCTCCAAATCAAAATGGACCAACTGGCGCAGCGCGGCGAATCCCTCACGACCGAAGCGCAGGCGGAACTGAAACGCCCGACCCTGGAATCGTATGAGCGCGAGGGAAGCCCCTACTTCAGCACCGCGCGCCTGTGGGACGACGGCATCCTCGACCCGATCGACACACGCATCGCCATAGGACTTGGACTAGACGCCGCGTGCCGCACCCTGCCGGAGGAGACTCGCTTCGGCGTCTTCCGCATGTAGATTGACGGTTCCGGCGATACCTTCAAGCGTCGACAGCAGTGACTAGATCGCTCCGGCAGGACGCTTTTGGCCGCAGTCCGGCGGCGGAGCAGAGCAGCGCGCATAGTCCCACGAACCAGTCGCCGAAGCGGGTGTACAGAGTGATCTGCGAGCGAAGATGAAGTGTGTGCAGGAGGAAGCATGCGGTGCGCAGGGGAGCGCGCGCCAGTATCCGACCACGCCCGTCGATGACAGCGCTGATGCCGTCTGTTGTCGCCCTCGCCACGTCCCTGCGGTTTTCAACGGCACGAAAGACTACCATGGCCAGATGCTGCTCCATGGCGGCTTCGCTGAGGAACCAGGAGTCGTGACTCGGAGTCACCAGTAGGTTCGCCCCCATAGCCGTCATGGTGCGCGTGTAGTGCGAATACACCGATTCGTAACAGATAAACGGCCCCAGGGAGACTGGCCCTGCGGACGGCGAAACAAAGGGCATCGGAGCGAGCGCCTTACCCGGTGTCAGGTCGGACTCGAAAAACTGGAACTGTTTCTGGATCGCGGAGGGAATCGCCGATCGAAAGGGAATGTACTCCCCGAGAGGCACGATTCCCATTTTGTCGAATCGCTGAGGCCGGGCGGTGGAGGGCGTAAAGAGCAGAGCGGAATTCGTCTCTTTAGAGCCGTCTATCACGCGACTGCCGGTCAGAATCGCGCCGTGATAGCGGTCGGTGAGGTCCTGCAGGGCCGCGCGCGCCCCGGGATCGTTGAACGCATCGCCCGGAGCCGCCGTCTCCGCCCAGACGTACAACTCCGGCTTCACAGCGGCCGATTCGTAGGCAGCCCGCGTCAGGGCACGATAGGCGCTGATCTTTTGGAGGGGTTCCGCGCCGCCGTTCCGATAATCGAAATTGCCCTGCATTATGGCGACGGGGATCGGCTTGCCATCGGTCACTTGCGCCATCCGTACCATCCCAAAAAGGCATGTCAGTAAGACGACGGCCGAGCTGCCTGCAACCCAGAGTCTGGTTCCCGGCTGTTCGCGGTTCCGCCACCACTCCGCGATGCCCGCATTCATCAGGAGCACGAGGAAACTAATGCCCAGCGCGCCCGTAACCTCCGCCGCCTGGATGAGGGGCAGAAACTTGTATTGAGAATAGGCCACCTGCGCCCAGGGAAACGAGAGCGAACCGACGCTGCGCATCCACTCCATTACGACCCAGGCGGCTGCAATGGACACGATCCGCCAGACGCCCTCGCTCCGGCGCGACAGCCACCATGCCGCCACGGCCCAGCCCGCATAGAAGAGCGCGGCGAGCAGCGTCAGCAGAAGCAGCGCGCCCCATCCGAAATAGGAGCCTGTCCACCCGACGATCGTCAGTCCCGTCCAGTAGCAGGTCGGCGCGAAGTAGGCCCATCCGAAAACGTAGCCGCGCAGGAACGCCTGCCGGACGTTCGCCGCCCGCTGCACGCTGACGATCAACGGTGCGAGCGCCACCCACGCCAGCGGCCACAATCCCGGCAGGGGGTGCGCAAGCCAGAGCAGCAGACCTGATACGAACGCCATTCTCAGTCCAAATCGGAACGGAGGCTTGTGGCGAGGCGTATCTTGGAGAGTTGGGGAAGGACTGTCTTCCGCCGCCTCGGATGTCCGATTTTCGTCCGATTGAATCACGGCACTGTTATACCCTGAAAGAAGGCGAGGGTTTCAATGCAGCAGGAGACGGCGCTTGCGGTCGAGGTTCCGATACTTGAGGCAGGTGGCCTGGAGTTGGTGGAGGCGCCTTGCGAAGCGGATGTTCTGATACGTGACATTCGCAGATGCGCAAAGCGCCGTCTTCGCCTGCACGCGTGGCTTATTCCGCTAATCGCCGTGGGAATGATTACGACCGTTCTGGTCTTCAGTCATTTGGACATGCGCTTGAGCCTGGCCATTTTCGGCGTGTCCGCAGCGATTGTCGCGACGGGTCTGGTCACGGTGGCGGGCCAATGGGGACGAATGGCGGAGCGCGTGGCGGAACTCGGCGATGTGCGCGCGATCGGACCGCTGCTCGCTGTGCTCAACGATCGGGATTCAAGCGCAGGGGAAGCGATTGAAGAGGCCCTGCTGGAGCTGCTGCCTCGCGTCGAACGGCTCGACCAGCTCTCCCGGAATGCCCGCAGCGAGCTTAACCGGCTCCTGCTGGAGTTCGAGATGCCCGGGCTGCGTGGCGGCCACAACTCGGAGCTGGCCCGAACGGCTCTGGAACTGGTGGCGCGCTTCCGGGACTGCGCCTCCCTCCCGGCGGTCCGTCGCCTTGCGGACGGGTTCACCGCCACTCGCCCCTCCGCCGCGATACGCGACCTTGCAAACGATATCCTTCC
>JAYTEU010000129.1:0-13035 GCA_043734985.1 Chthonomonadaceae bacterium | reverse complement strand
ATCAACAGTCTGGGGCGGCCAGTGAGGCTGCTCGAGAATCACCCAGCGCGGCGCGGTCACTGGATCGGACTTAAGCTGAAAGGAACTCGCAGCAACCGTAGTGCAATCGGCGCGCGCGTAGAGTTTCATGGTCCGACGGGGGTTCAGGTGCGCGAGGTGCGCAGCGGCGGCGGTTATCTCGCGCAGTCCGACTTACGCATATTGTTCAATATCAGCGTGGCCGATGCCGCCGGACCGTTTAGTCTGCAAATTCGTTGGCCCAACGGCGGCAAGCAGATTATTTCGGCGCCGGAGCAGGATCACTATATTACGATACTGGAACCAAAATGAGACGATTGTTCTCCCTATGTGCATTCGCAGTTGGTCTGGCATTAGGCGGATTCGCCTGCAATTCCGCCACGGACAATTCAGTGATAAACCCAGCCGTGCCGCGGGCCGCTCGCTCCGCGCCCACGAGTACGCCGGGCGGTTTGTCTCCTGAGTTCCGGGCGCAAATCACGTCGCAAGCATCCGTGGGCAGACCTATGGCTGCGCGAACTAATACCAGCGCAGCGTCGGCGTCGCAGGGAGGCGTTGCGATGGGCGCTCCCGCGGCAAACTACGCGGCTGCAAAAACGGAGATCGACGCAACGTTAAAGGCGCAACCGAAGAGCTTTGAGCTGCGCATGCAGGCGGCCGAATTTTATATGAAGGTTGGGGATTACGGCTCAGCCATCCCTCACCTTCAGATTGCAACGGCAATTTCACCTAAAGCCGTATTGCCCTGGATTGCCCTCGGCGACGCTGCCGCTCTGATGCATAAGTTCGATCTCGCATCGCGAGCATACACTCGTGCCACCGCCCTCGACTCTCATAATCCACAGATCGTGCGTGGGCGCGGTCAGATGTTCATCCTGCAGCGCAAGTGGAAGGATGCCGGCCTTACGCTGGAGCAGGGCCTCGCCCGGTTCCCAAAGGATGTTGAAATCCGGACGGTACTGGGCAACCTGTATCTTATATTGAACAAACCTCGGATGGCTGCGCAAGTCCTCGAGCCCGCACTTCAGCAGCAGCCGGATCGCGCGGATCTGCACTATATGCTTGGTGAAGCCTACGAGCGCGACCTACACATCGAAGCGGCCATAAACGAGATGCGCGCGACCGTGCGCCTCGACCCCGGCAATCACGAAGCCTGGGGCCGACTAGGCCTCTATGAGAACAACTTGACGCGTTATAAGGAGGCACGCGAGCCGCTACAGCGTGCAATCGCCCTTGCTCCCGAAGAAGCGCATTACTATTGGGCGCTCGGCGATTCCTATCTACTGGAGAATACGGATCCGGCGAATTTCGATCGTGCAGTTGAGTTCTATCGCAAGGCGTTGTCCCTGAACGGCTCCAATGAGAAAGCCCTGTACTCGTTCGGTATGGCGCTGACTCGGCGCGGCAGAGTCGACGATCTCAAAGAAGCGGCGTCCCTTTTCGAGAGACTTATACGATTGAAACCAACCGATATGAATGCGCACTATAAACTTGCGGAGACGTATAGGCGGCTCGGCAAAAAGGAAGCGGCGGCAATGGAACAGAAGAGATTTGAAGTGCTCTTCTCGAAAGGACGGAACCAGACTCGCAACCTCTATGCGTCGGTCGCGTTCAAGGATACTGCCGCCGTCCATATGAGACTGGCGCGAAGCGCATTTGCAAGTAAGGATTACAGTCTGGCTGCGACGGAGTTCCGACTTGCGTCGGTTCGCGCCCCCGCACTAAAGGAGGCGCAGCGTGGCCTGCAGCAGGCCCTGGCCGCGAAGCATGCCTCAGAGGATGGGGGCACCCGATGAGAGGCCTCCTACGAATCCTATTGCAAGGCGCGCGCGGCATGCAACAGAGTCGATATCATTTCGCCCAATGGTCCCGCATTCTCGCGTGCGCAATGATGGTTACCGCAGGCTGCAATCGGCATGTAGCGGCGCCTTTGTCAGCGCCGCCCGTTGAAGCATCAGCCCCCGTGAAGGAGGGTTTCGATGAGATCGCCGTGGCGGCGGGCATCGCAGCCTTTCGGCACACGGATGGAAGCAGCGGCCGTAAGTTCTTCGTAGAACAGATGGGCGCAGGCGTGGCGATTTTCGACTATGACGGGGACGGCTGGCCGGACATTTACCTCTGCTCGGGCGCTGCCCTACCCGGCTACAAGGGTCCGACGCCTCAGAACCGCCTGTTTCGCAATAAGCACGACGGTACGTTCGAAGACGTGACGGATAAGGCCGGAGTTCGATGCGGAAAGTATTGTATTGGCGTTGCCACGGGCGATTTTAACAACGACGGGTTCATAGATCTCTATGTCACCGGTTTCGGCGGAAATACGCTCTATCGAAATAACGGAAACGGAACCTTTACGGATGTTACTCAGACAGCGCGCGTGGCCGGCGGAGGACTTAGCAGCAGCGCCGCATGGGTAGACACGGACGGTGACGGATACCTGGACCTATTCGTCTGCAATTACGTGCAATATAAGGCTGCGGACGATTTGTGGTGCAGTAAGTTCGCCGGCCAAAAGAGCTACTGCGGTCCCAATCTTTACAAGCCCGAGCACTGTACACTTTACCATAACAATCGCAACGGCACATTTACCGATGTGTCCGCACGAGCAGGACTGCTTTCAAAGGCCGGAAACAGCCTTGGCGTCGTTTGGCTGGATGCCGATGAGGACGGTAAGCCGGATATCTTCGTGGCGAACGACCAATCTCCAAACCACCTCTGGCGCAATAATGGCGACGGAACCTTTACGGAAATGGCGACTGAGATGGGCGTGGCGTATGGAGAGCAGGGCAATGCGCAAGCAGGAATGGGCGTGGATGCCGGCGATTTCGACAACGACGGCCATCTAGACCTATTAGTAACGACGTTCAGCGAGGAGCCTAAGGCGCTTTATCATCATGAGCAGCGCGGGTTTCGAGACGTCTCATTTGCACGCGGCGTAGGAGCCGCGACGGTGATGTATCTGGGATTCGGAACTGGATTCCTCGACTATGATAGGGACGGCTGGCTGGACCTATTCTTTGCCAACGGGCACGTCCTGGACGATATAGGCCGCTACTCTGACTCTGTAACCTGGGAACAGCCCAATCAGCTTTTTCGCAACCTCGGCAACGGCGCCTTTGAAGAGACGTCGCAAGCTACGGGAATTGGTAAAGACAAGCGCGTGTCGCGCGGCGCTGCGTTTGGGGATCTTTTCAACGACGGGCATACGGACATCGTCGTGAACGTATTACGCGGCCAACCGCTTCTTTTGCGCAATCGTTGCGGCGCGGCCAACCACTGGCTGGAATTGGACCTTCATGCCTCGTCGGGCAATCCGCAGGCACTGGGGGCGGCGGTATGGGTGACGTCGGACGGACGGACGCAGCGTAGGGATGTACGAACATGCGGCAGTTATGCCTCTGCCAGTGATCCGCGTCCAATTTTCGGCCTGGGCCGGGCCACGGCGGTGCGTGAGGTAAAGGTACGCTGGCCCGATTCCCGGACCACAATAATCAAGGGGCCACCCATCGACCGCATTTTGCGAGTGGATGAGCCGCCCCTGAACAAACGCTAAATCCCCGTCTTCGCTCGAGTTTACAATTAAAGTTAGCCGGGGACGATTTACCGAGAAGCTCGGTATTGTCTATTTCAAGTCGGAACCGTCCGTGAGGCCGTTACCGTAAAGTACCCAGTTCATATCATGGTTGGGATTCCAACTAGGGTCTTTATAGTTGAGCCGGTAGACTTTAGAGTGTCCGTCCGAGAACGCCACCACAAACTGGCGGGTAGGAGGAGGGTTTTGGCCAGCGCAGTTATCAAGCGTCGGCCCGCACGGATGAACGCCGCCGAAAAGTGGCAATTTCTCCTTGTGAAAGGCTGCGGCCTCGTACATCACAATGATATTGGCGGGTCGCCCAATGGAGGCGTCCGGGGTGCCGTTTTGTACGTTGCCGTTTCCGCCTGCATCAAATACGTGACGGTAGTGGTATGAACTCGGCTTCCCCCACCATTTCTCTTTTGACCAGGGCCAGCCAGTGCTGCTGCGCCCCCAATAATTACTTCCCGGATCACTGGGGCACGTGAATATCTGTTCATTCTTTATGTATGGCTGGCAGAAATACGAAGTGCCGCCACCCATCATGCGAACGATATTTTGGCCATCTGCCGCAGTGGCCGGCATCGTGGGTAACTGTCCCGATGCGAAGAGCCTCTCGTCATAATCCTGCGAATACATGCGTAAAGCCAGGCCAATCTGCTTTAAGTTGCTGATGCAGCTTGTCTCGCGTGCTTTCTCCCGCGCTTGTGCGAACACGGGAAAAAGGATCGCTGCCAGAATTGCGATAATAGCGATAACGACGAGCAGCTCAATGAGCGTGAATGCCGATTTCCTTAGGTTCATTAGTATTCTCTCCTGTGAGACATGGTGGGCGCAATTCTCTTTCTACCGACTCGGGGGCTGTAGGTTGAAGCTGCCGCTCGTACGCCCGCCAGGGCCAGTGCCGCCGGGAATAGCTCCTGGAGGCGGCTCGTACATTTTTCCGCCGGCTTGAACTTTTTGCATGGTTGTGTCCGCGGCTTTTTTGTCCATATCGGGTGGTGCCCCGGCCATAAACTTGAAGCCGAGCACCACGACCAGCACAACGACCGCGACTACTGCGATCCATGCGAGCGCTGGAGTAAGCTCCTTCTTCACGAATATCACCTCCTTCCGTGCGTTGATTTGATTGTAGCAATGCGCACAATCGACGAACTCGGTCAGTTACTTCGTCTCACGAATATTAGAACATTCGCCCTTGCGAATCCTACCTCATAAATGTGTCTATTGCAGAGGGAATATTTGTAATCCAATATGACATCTGGCGCTAGACACGAGGCAACCTCCCGCAATAGGCTTGTTCGTTAACAGCAAAAACGAATCCTTCTTCGTCACAGCCGTTTCTAAAATCAATTTTCTCGCCGCACCTATCCGGAGGCGACAATTGACGGCTTTCCAACCTTGCATTGTAACGGATTGAAATCTCTATTGACGCGCTCACAGACCATGAACGAACGCACTGCGAGTGAATATTGGTGGACCTACATCGAAGTCAGGTAATTGTTAAGCCTCCTCGCTGGCGTATTTGTCGCGAAGCGACGCCACAACCGCGGGATCAGCAAGCGTCGTAGTGTCTCCCATGACACGACCTTCAGCGACATCGCGGAGCAGTCGGCGCATGATCTTACCGGACCGCGTCTTCGGAAGATCCGCCGTAAGAATGACATCGTCAGGACGGCATATCGCTCCCAGCTTCTTCGCCACGAAATCGCGTAACTCGGCTCTCAGAGCGTTGATTGCGGCAGTATCCCCTACCGCCGGTGCGTGCTCCTCGCGAATGATCACAAAAGCGACGGGCGCCTGCCCCTTAACGTCGTGCGACTTACCGATCACCGCCGCTTCTGCCACTGCCGTATGCTCTACGAGCACACTCTCCATCTCCATCGTGCTGATGTTATGGCCCGCAACCAGCATGATGTCGTCGACGCGCCCGAGCAGCCAGAAGTCGCCGTCAAGGTCTCGAAGCGTTCCGTCACCTGGGAAGTAGACACCCGGGAACTTCGACCAGTAAACCTGCTTGTACCGTTCGTCGTTGCCCCAGAGCGTGCGCAGCATGGACGGCCACGGCTTGCGAACAATCAGTATCCCCTTTTGTCCATCAGGAACGGGATTTCCCTGCTCGTCCACCACAGCCGCATCGATTCCGGGAAATGGTTTCGTGGCCGACCCCGGCTTAGTCGTGGTAATCCCAGGCAAGGGCGAGATCATGATCCCGCCGGTCTCCGTCTGCCACCAGGTATCCACGATCGGACAACGGCCTTCGCCGATTACCTCGTGATACCACATCCACGCCTCCGGGTTGATCGGCTCTCCGACGGAACCCAGAAGTCGCAGACTGGACAGGTCTCGTCCCTTGGGATGCTGGTCGCCCCACTTCATGCACGCCCGGATAAGCGTCGGAGCCGTGTACAGAATTGAAATCTTGTGGCGTTCGATGATTGCCCAGAATCGATCGCGCTCCTGCGCTCCCTTGCCCTCGACGTTCGGCCCCCAATCCGGCGAACCTTCGTACATGAAGACCGTCATCCCGTTCGCCAGCGGCCCATAGACTACGTAGGAGTGACCCGTGACCCAGCCGATGTCGGCGGTACACCAGTACAGATCGTCCTCTTTGATGTCGAAGACCCATTGCGTCGTGGCGAAGACCAAGGTCAGGTAGCCGCCTGTCGTGTGCAGAATCCCCTTGGGCTTGCCGGTGCTGCCGGACGTGTAGAGTATGTAAAGCGCGTCCTCCGAGTCCATCTGCTCCGGCTCGGCCTCTTCGGATGCGTCCGACATAAGATCGTGCCACCAGAGGTCGCGACCGGCCGCCATATCGATCGGGTGCTTGTCACCCACGCGCTCCAGCACCACCACATGCTCGACCGTGGGGCAGTGTTTGAGGGCCTCGTCCGTAGTCTTCTTGAGGGGCACGATCTGCCCACGTCGCCAATACCCGTCCGCCGTTATTACCAGTTTCGAGGCGCAGTCCTGCGTGCGCTCCGCAAGGCTCTCAGCGGAAAACCCGCCGAATACCACGGAGTGAATCGCGCCGACTCGAGTACAGGCGAGCATGGCGACCGCAGCCTCCGGGACCATCGGCATGTACAGGGTAACGCGGTCGCCGCGTCCCACGCCTAAGCCCCGCAGCACGTTCGAGAATTTGTTTACTTCGCGTGATAGCTCGGCAAAAGTAAGCGTTCGCCGATCGCCTGGTTCGCCTTCCCAAACGATGGCGCGTTTTTCCCGTCGCGGCCCTTCAAGGTGCCGATCCAGGCAGTTGACGCTGACGTTCAGTTTCCCTCCGACGAACCACTTCGCATGCGGCGGCTTCCACTCGCATACCGTATGCCACGGCTCGAACCAATCGAGCTGCCTCGCCCAGTCCGCCCAGAACGCTTCCGGATCTTGAGCGGCGCGCGCATAAACCTCCGGATCGCTAATATTGGCGCGCGCGGCAAATTCAGGCGGCGGCGGAAACGTTTTATCTTGCTGCCAATCCGAGGCAGTAGCGGCTTCGCTAGTCACGAATAATCTCCTGGTCTGCGATTGATGTGGTCGGCTCGGTGGGAACTCATATTTTTGCCAGCGCCTGGTCGAGGTCTGAAATCAGATCCTCGGGGTCTTCGATTCCCACGGATAGGCGCACGTAATCGGGCGTCGCGCCCGCGGCTCGCTGCTCATCCTCGGTTAGCTGCTGGTGCGTGGTGGACGCCGGATGTATCGCCAGGGATTTGGCGTCTCCGATATTTGCAAGCAGGGAAAACAGGTTCAGGCTATCGATGAACTTACGGCCCGCCTGTGCACCTCCCTTTAGACCGAAGCCGACGATGCCGCCGAACCGGTCCTTCTTATGGTACTTTCGGGCGAGGGCGTACTGCGGGTGCTCCGGCAGGCCGGGGTAGTTTACCCATACAACCTCTTTGTGCCCCTTCAGGTAGTTGGCGACGGCTAGAGCATTCGCACTGTGCCGCTCCATACGGAGGTGCAGCGTCTCAAGCCCTTGGAGCAGAAGAAAGGCGTTGAACGGCGAGATGCACGCCCCGATATCGCGCATCATCTGAATGCGCGCTTTGAGCACATACGCCATGCTTTTCAACGGCTCGGGCAGGTTCATTAACACAAGGCCGTGGTACGAGGGGTCCGGCTCGGTGAACTGCGGGAAATTGCCATTCGCCCAATCGAATTTGCCGCTATCCACTATGACGCCGCCGATGCTCGTTCCATGACCGCCCATAAACTTAGTCGCGGAGTGCACGACGATATCCGCCCCATGAGCGATCGGATTCACTAGCGCGGGCGAGGGCATGGTGTTATCGATCATCAGTGGAAGCCCGGCGGCATGCGCGACCGCCGCGACGGCCGAGATATCCAGCGTATCCAGCCGGGGATTACCGAGCGTTTCGGCATAGACTAATTTGGTTCTGGAGGTCAGCGCCTTGCGAAAGTTCTCTGGGTCGGAAGGATCGACGAAGTGAACCTTTATGCCCATCTTCGGAAGCGTGTAGTGAAACTGGTTGTAAGTGCCGCCGTACAGGGAGGCTGAAGCGACCATCTCGTCGCCTGCCTCAAGAAGGTTCAATATTGCGATTGCCTGGGCGGCCTGGCCCGACGAAGTTGCGAGCGCGCCGATGCCGCCCTCCAGTAGAGCGACACGCTTCTCAAACACGTCCTGGGTGGGGTTCATGAGCCGGGTATAGATGAAACCAAGCTCTTCTAAGCCGAAGAGGCTCGCGGCGTGGTCGGTATCGCGAAACACGTAAGAGGTCGTCTGAAAGATCGGTACGGCCCGCGCTCCAGTAGCGGGGTCGGGTACCTGTCCGCCGTGAACCGCCAATGTATCAAATCGTAGCTGAGTCTCGTCCAGTGCCATGGGGATTCGTCTCCTAATCTGTAATCGGTGCAGCGGCTAAAGTGCAACTATTATGGCATAACCCGCGTTCGATACGGCGCCCCGCGGTTGACGACCGGTATTCCGTCTGCTATACTGAAATCGGGGAGGATGCCACATCCGCCATCACCACAAGCGGTGAAATTGTGTAAAAATCGAACCGCTTTCAGACCGAACTAAGGCAACTATGATTGACGATTGGAGTTCGCAATACAGCCTTCACCGGAACCCGGCAGCCGGCCATTCTGAATCCCGTTGTCTACCTTTTAGCAACACGCAGGTTAACGCTGCCGTATTCGAAGGCGCATGTCGAACGGGCACGGGCCGATAACGTGGTAGGCATACTTGTCGCCGCGCTAGTGGCCGCCTTCGTAACCGCAATAGTGACGCCGTACGTCCAGCGATGGTCCGAGCGCCATGGGGCGGTAGACCAGCCGGGCGCGCGCCGAATAAATGTGAATCCGATGCCCCGCGCGGGAGGCGTAGCAATCTACGTCGGATTCGTTGCAGCGGTTCTCCTCACAGTGACCATACGCCAATGCTCCAAGGCAGGCCAGCATACGTGGTCGCCGCAGATCATCGGCGTACTCCTGGCAACCACTTTCGTTGCGATAATCGGCCTGATCGACGATTTCAAGAACCTTGCCGCGAAGTGGCAGGCGCTCGCACTAATTGGCGGCGGGCTGATTTTGGTCGCCTTCGGAGTTCGGATCGAAGGCGTTACGAACCCGTTCGGACCTTCCGGCCCGCACTACGACCCCTCTCTGAACTGGCACGCATTCAATATGGCGACTTCGATTGCCGGAACGCTGCTATGGGTGTTCATGGTCACCAAAACGGTGGATGCCATCGACGGTGTCGATGGTTTGGCGGCCGGCGTCTGCGCCATTTCGGCGACGGCGCTGGCGCTGATGGCCGTCCAGATGACCAAGCCGGAGTTTGCAACACTCGCGCTCATTTCGGCGGCGTTGGCGGGCGCGTGCCTGGGCTTCCTGCGGCACAACTACCATCCGGCCAAGATCATCATGGGCACGATAGGCGCCTGGACTCTGGGAATGCCGCTGGCAGCGGTATCCATTCTCGGCTCCTTCAAGATCGCGGCGGCGGTGTCCGTGCTCGTCCCAGTACTCGTTCTCGGCGTGCCGATCTTCGACTATGTGCATGTGCTTACTCGCCGCATTCTGGCTCGCGCCCCTCTGACCAAGGCGGATAAGCGGCATTTGCACCATCGGCTGCTGGATCGAGGCTGGAACCAGAAGCAGGTTGTATGGTTCATTTACGGCGTCGCATTCCTCTTTTGCGCTACCGCCCTTGCAGTATTCAGCTATAGCCGGGTCCGCCCCGAAGTAGTCCGCCATGCTCCGGTGTCTCATGGAGCAAAGAAGACGCCCGAAAGCGGTCCCGCGCGGCCTCAGAATTGAAGCGGTCGGACCGAGGAAGGTCGGCCGCCTCCAAATAGCCTGCTGCTGACTTGCGGATCAAATAACCTAGAATCGAGACCCGAGCGAATCCATGCCAATTACAAGAGTTGTATGCGTGTTCGGCACCCGACCGGATGCCGTGAAGATGGCTCCTGTCGTCAAGGAACTAGAGCGATTCCCGGACCGGTTCGCGGTACAGGTTGTTGTTACGGGCCAGCATCGCGAGCAGCTCGATCAGGTACTCCGCGTTTTCTCCATCGAACCGGACCACGATCTTGCGATAATGCAGCACGGCCAGACGCTCACCGAGATAACTTCCCGAGCCCTGATTGGCCTGGACTCCTGGCTGAAGGACCATCCCGCCGACGCGTGCCTGGCCCAGGGAGATACGACGACCACTTTTGTGGCGGGCCTGGCGGCATTTTATCACAAGGTCGCGTTCGGCCATGTGGAGGCCGGACTGCGGACAGGCAACCTCTACGATCCCTTTCCCGAAGAGATGAACCGCCGCCTTGCAAGCGAACTCGCCTCCTGGCACTTCGCTCCCACGGAGTGGGCGCGTGAGAACCTGCTACGCGAAGGAATACCGCCCGAACGGATTTATGTCACCGGCAACACCAGCATCGACGCGCTTCGATCCGTGGCGGCTGCGCCTTTCACTTTCGAGGATCCGGACCTGCGGCGCATAGTGGAGAGCGACAGGCGGCTCATTCTCGTCACGGCGCATCGTCGCGAGAATTGGGGCAAGCCGATGGCGGATATCGCCGACGCGCTCGCAATCGTGGCGGCGTCGTTTTCGGACTGCGAGATCGTCGTTGCCCTGCACCGCAATCCCATTGTCCGCGACACGCTTCGCAAGGCTCTGGACGGGGCGCCGCACGTCCACCTCATCGAGCCGCCGGATTATGTGCCGTTTGTAAAGTTGATGCAGCGCTCCACACTTATCCTTACCGACAGCGGCGGCGTTCAGGAGGAGGCCCCCACCCTGGGCGTTCCAATTCTGGTTCTTCGCCAGACTACCGAGCGCCCGGAAGGCGTAGAAGCAGGGACCGCGCTCCTTATCGGCACGGATACCGACCGTATTGTGTCCGAGGCAACAAGGCTGCTCACCGACCCGATCCTGCACGCGCAGATGTCTCGGTCGACGAATCCTTATGGCGATGGAAGCGCTGCCGAACAGATCGTGCGAGAGCTCAGCCGAACGGCGCCGGGCCTATGAACCGACGCCACCAGCCTAAAAGATGGAGAGTGCTCGGCGGCGACGCCGACGCCGAGCTCAGACTGCACAAGGAACTCGGCGTCCACCCCATTGTTGCGCGCCTTCTAGTCCAGCGAGGACTGAACACGCCGGAAGCAGCGGAATTTTTTCTTAACCCGTCCCTGAGCCGTATGCACGATCCCTTCCTGCTTCCCGATGCCGAAACTGCCTGCGAACGGATCAAGAAGGCGCTTGCCTCGAATGAGAAGATCAAAATCCATGGGGATTATGATGGCGATGGAGTCACGTCGGCGGCGCTGTGGGCTCGCTGTCTGAAGGCGCTGGGCGCGGACGTCGACGTCTTCGTACCCCACCGTCAAAACGACGGATACGACATGCGGTCCAGCTTCATTGATAAGGCGCGCGAAGAAGGAGTCGGCTTAATTATCACGACCGACTGCGGTATCCAGCGGTGCGAAGAGGTCGAACATGCTCGCGCGCTGGGCATGGACGTGATCGTCACGGACCATCACATTCCAAACGCCGACGGCAGTCTGCCGAAGGCCGTCGCCATCGTAAACCCTCAGCGACGGGATTCATGCTATCCCTTCCGGGAACTTGCCGGTGTCGGCGTAGCATTCAAGCTCTGTGAAGCGCTTACGATGCATCTCGGCCACAAGGTAGCCGGTTACCGAAACAGCTTCCTCGACCTGGCGGCGATCGGAACGATCACCGATATGATGCCCCTGATCGATGAGAACCGTATCATTGTCAAGCATGGCCTGGAAGCACTCCGGCACACGAAGAAGCCTGGACTCCGCGCGCTTCTGGATGTTAGCGGAGTCGGCGACCAGCCGCTAAATGTCGGCAATGTCAGTTTTGGCATCGGGCCTCGCCTAAACGCAGCGGGCCGAATTGATGAGACGCAGATCGCGCTGGATACCTTAATGCTAACTACCAAAGAAGCGCTCCACGATTCGGAAAGAGCCTCATCGCTCGCCCGCAAACTTAATGAGCTTAATGCGCAGCGGAGGGAAGATCAAAAACGCGTGCAGGATGAGGCCTTCGCGATGGTTGCCCAACAGGACGTCGCGGACGCAAGGTGCCTCGTGATCTGCGGAGAAAACTGGTCGTCCGGCATTGTTGGGCTGGTGGCAGGCAAAGTCGTTCAGCAGTTCCATCGGCCATGCGTCGTAATCGCCATGGATGGGTCGGGTCGGGGCAAAGGTTCTGCCAGAAGCATTCCAGGATTTCATATGCTGGCCGCAATCGATTCCTGTAAGATGCTCCTGGAGGAATATGGCGGACACGCTCTGGCCGCGGGCCTGTCTATCTCCCGTGAAAACGTAGACGATTTCGCGCACCAAATGAACAGTATCGCGGCGGCATCCCTCTCCGACGAGGACTGTGTCGCGATGCTCGAGCCCGCAATGGAAGTCGACCCCTCAGCAATGAATCGTGAACTACTGAAAGAGATTGAGGCGCTCGCTCCATTTGGGAGCGGAAATCCAAGCCCATTATTTGTGAGCCGTGGCGTGCCCGTCACGAATATTCTAACCATGGGAAAAGAGAAAGAACACCTGAAGTTTATCCTGGGCGTTGAGGGACCAAACTACCGCGGAACGATCGATGCTCCCTGGTTTTACCGCGGAGGTATGGCGCAGATGCTTCAGCCCGACTGCACGCTGGATCTCTGTTACCAGCCCAATATCAATGATTTCAACGGCAGGCAAAGTGTTCAGTTTATTATTGAAGATGTGAATGCCCCGGAGTGGTAGCGGCGCAGTTTCGGCCACAACATTTATGCCCGCCAACAGCAAGCTCACAATAGGTTGATAAGGAGCCTTACATGTCAGATTCCGCACAATGGAACACGAAATCACCCGGAACGAACGCGACTCTGTCCGGCGGAGGATTCCACCATATCGCCGTAAGGGCGTATGACTTCGACGCATCC
>JAYTEU010000128.1:0-3942 GCA_043734985.1 Chthonomonadaceae bacterium | reverse complement strand
AAGACCGACCTCATCGTGCTTCAGGCGGACGGCGCGATCCTGCGCATTTCCGACAAGGATCACGGGAAAAGCTTCGACGTTGCCGAAGTCGCCCGCTGGAACGCGGTACCTGCCGATCTGGCCCCGGGAACCGCGCGGCTGCTTCTGGCTGACCTGGACAACAACGGCGCCACGGACCTTATCACTTCGACACCTACTGCCGCCAAAGTGTGGCTTTGCGGCGAAAAGTACGAATTCGCGGCGCTCTCGGCTCCGATTTCCGCAGGCGTGTTCGCGGTCGCCGATATCGACGGCAAAGGGCGCATCGACCTAATCGGCCTGTCCAGCAAAGGCGAACCGGTGCGGCTTGCGAACAAGGGCGTGAAAGCGTACAACTGGCAGGAGATACGACCCCGGGCGCATCAGCAGGACGTCGGCTCGCATATCCGGCAGTTGAGCGAGTTCAAAAGCGGCACTCCTTCCAGTTCGGGCGACCGGCGTGTCAATTCGTTCGGCGTTGGCGGCGAACTGGAGGCGCGCGCGGGACTGCTCTATCAGAAGGTAGTGATCGACTCGCCGTTCGTTCACATCGGGCTGGGAACCTACAAAGAGATCGACGCGGTGCGCGTCCTCTGGCCGAACGGTGACGTTCGCTCGGAGTTTTCCCATTTGAGCGACACGCCGCTCGTGCCGAACAGCTCCGTCAGTATGCTGCACCGGCCGAAAGGCTCCTGCCCGTGGGTCTTTGCCTGGAACGGCAGGGAGATGGTCTTCGTGACGGACTTCCTCTGGCGCTCGCCCGTCGGTCTGCGAATTAATGCGCAGGATACCGCCGGGATCGTCCAAACTGAGGATTGGATCAAGATCGCCGGCGACCAGCTTGTCCCGCGAGGCGGCTACTACGACATTCGGATTACGGCGGAGCTGTGGGAGACGCACTTCTTCGACTATGTCCGGCTGATGACCGTGGACCACCCCATCGGCACGGAGGTCTTCGTGGACGAGCGTTTCTCCATCCCGCCGCCCCCGTTGGAGATACACACGCTGACGCCGCCCGTCCCGGTTTCCCTCGCCGTAGATGACAACGGTACGGATGTGACCGAGATCGTCCGAGCGCGCGACGGAAACTACCTCGACACCTTCGGCCGCGGCGAGTATCAGGGCATAACGCGCGATCACTACGTGGAGTTCGAAGTCGACGCCGACACACCCCGAACTGGCCCGCTCTACCTCGTCGCTTCCGGCTGGATTCATCCCACGGACAGCTCGATCAACGTAGCGATCAGCCAGGGCAAGCACGACCCGCCGCGCGGCCTAAGCCTGGAAGTCCAGGATGAAAGCGGCGCCTGGCACACCGCAAAATCCGGCCTTGGCTTCCCCGCAGGCAAAAACAAAACCATCCAGATCCGCCTGGACGATGCGATGATCGGCACAGCGTCCATTCCAAAATCCAAAATCCAAACGCCCATAGGGCACCCGAAATCCAAAATCCATTTCCGTCTCCGAACTAACCTGGAAATATTCTGGGACTCGCTCGCGGTCGCGTCCGAGGTGTCCGGCGTGAAGCCCGTGACGCAGCGAATCGGGATGCAGTCGGCGGAACTGCGGTACCGCGGCTTCTCCGCGCATAGCCAGGCCAACCTCTCCTCGCCGGATCTGCCGGACTACCAGAACCTGGATGGGAGCAGCCACCAGTGGAACGACTTGATTGGGTATTGCACCAGGTTCGGGGACGTGAAAGAGCTTCTCGACAAGGTCGACGATCGGTACGTGATCATGAATGCGGGCGATGAGATGGCGCTACAGTTCCGCGTACCGCCCTCGCCGCCGCGCGGATGGAAGCGCGATTTCGTGCTGATAGGCGACGGCTGGGAGAAGGACGGCGACCTTAACACCGCTTATTCGAAGACCATCCTGCCGCTGCCCTACCACGGCCAGAAGTCCTACAACACGCCTCCCGGCAGGCTCGAAGACGATCCCGTGGTTCGCCGCTATCCGAAGGATTGGCAGACCTACCACACGCGCTATATCATGCCCGACGGCTTCAAGAGCGCCCTTCGGCCCGGAAAGCAATAATGCGACAGACACCCCTTATGCGCGCCATCCTCATCGTGCTGTTCCTCGGCCTGCTGGTGACGCCCGCGCTGATGCGGCGGCTCAACGCCACGACTCCCGCTCCCAAGTCGGCCTACGGTTTCTCGCTTCAGGAGGCTGCCGCACAGTCCGGTATCAATTTCGTTCACCAGCCGCCGGCTCTCGATAAGAAGCTCGAACACATCATGCCGGAGATCGCATCGATGGGCGCGGGCGTCTCTATCGTCGATTTCGACAAGGACGGCCTCCAGGACTTCTACGTAACGAACAGCGGCGAGGGGAGCAAGAACCGGCTCTACCACAATCTCGGCAATGGCAAGTTCGAAGAGGTCGCCGAAAAGATGGGGATCGCCGATCTGAACCAGCCGGGAGCAGGCGCATCCATGGGCGCGGTCTGGGGGGACTACGACAACGATGGCTACGACGACCTGCTGGTCTACAAGTGGGGGCGGCCGGAGCTGTTCCACAACGACGCCGGAAAGGGATTCACGCGCGTAACCGAGGGCGCGGGGCTGCCTGCCTACGTCAACTCCAACGCCGCGATCTGGCTGGACTACGACAACGACGGCAAGCTGGACCTGCTCATCTGCGGCTACTATCGCGAGGACATCGACCTCTGGCACCTGAAATCGACCAAGATGATGCCGGAGAGCTTTGAATACGCCAATAACGGCGGCCGGAAGTATCTGCTGCGGAACCTGGGCGGCGGCAAGTTTGAGGACGTGACGGAGAAGATGGGGCTTAACAGCCATCGCTGGACCCTCGCCGCCGCCGCCGCGGACCTGCACGGAACCGGCTACCCGGATATCGTGCTGGCGAACGACTACGGCGTAACCGAAGTTTTCGAGAATATGCACGGCACGAAGTTCCGCGAGGTCGGAGCGGCTACCGGGATCGGCACGGCCCCGAAGAGCGGCATGAACGTCACGATCGGCGACGCGCTCAACCAGGGGAAGTACTGCGTCTATATTTCCAACATCTCCGAAGAAGGCAATCTGATCCAGGGCAACAACCTTTGGGTGCCGAAAGACGGCACGCCCGGCGGAAAGCTCCAGTACGACAACCTGGCGCGGGACATGGGCGTGGAGCTTGGCGGCTGGAGCTTCGGCGCGCAGTTCGCGGACCTCAATAACGACGGTTTTCAGGACATCTACCTGGTCAACGGCTACGTCTCCGCGGACCGGAACCGCAGCTACTGGTACGACTTCGGCAAGATTGCGGGCGGCCACTCCAACATAATTGGCGACGCGGTTAACTGGCCCCCCATGCGCGGGCAGAGCCTCTCGGGCTACCAGCAGAAGCGGGTATGGCTAAACGACGGCGCGGGTCGCTTCACCGAGGTCGCGCAGCTCGTCGGGGCGAAGGATATCTACGATGGCAGGTCGGTGGCCGTGGCGGATTTCGGCAACCACGGGATGATGGACGTCGTCGTCGCCAACCAGAAGGGGCCGCTGCTCCTGTACAAAAACACGGTGGACCCGGCAAACAAGTGGATCGAGTTCGACCTGGAGGGAACGAAGAGCAACCGCAGCGCGATCGGCGCGGAGGTGCGGCTCTTCTGGAGCGGGCAGCAGCAGGTGCAGGCGGTTTCGGGAGGAAGCGGCTTCTGCGCCCAGAACCAGCGCCGCCTGCACTTCGGGCTGGGCAAAAGCCCGACTGTCGAAAAGGCCGTCATCCGTTGGCCCTCGGGAACCGTGCAGACCTTGACCACCCCGGCGCCCGGCGTTGTTCATAAGGTAAAGGAGTCCTGAGCATGGCCGATACCACAGCCGCCGAAGCGTTCCCGAAGCCACGCCTCGCGCCGCCGAAGATGTTCGGCATCGATGCCCGGTTCGTCCCGCCGATCCTGATTACCATGATCCTGCTGGT
>JAYTEU010000127.1:0-3706 GCA_043734985.1 Chthonomonadaceae bacterium | reverse complement strand
GTATCGCGGGGCGCGGCCCAACTCGCGCCGGCCGAAAAGGACGAGCTGTTCAACTGGTGGCTCACGGGCCGGGACGAGCCATACCGGGCGCTTTCCGCGAAGATGGCGTCTTTGCAGAACGAGGAGCGGTCGCTTCGAGCAAAGGGAACTGAAGCACACGTTATGCAGGAGAAGACCGAAGAGGCGATGGCCTACCTGCTGGCGCGCGGCGAATACGATAAGCGCAAAGACAAGGTGTCGCCGATCACGCCCGGCGTCCTGCCTCCGCTGCCCGCCGACCTACCCAAGAACCGTCTGGGACTCGCAAAATGGCTCGTCCGGCCGGAGCATCCCCTGACCGCTCGCGTGACAGTGAACCGTTTCTGGCAGGAGTTGTTCGGACAGGGCATCGTAACGACGACCGGAGACTTCGGCGTTACCGGCACGCTCCCGACGCATCCCGAGCTTCTGGATTGGCTTGCGGTCGAATTCCGGGAGAAGGACTGGGACATTAAGCGCTTCTTCAAGCTCCTGGTAACCTCCGCTGCCTATCGTCAAGCCGGTACCGTCACTCCCGCCAAGAACTTGAAGGACCCGAGCAATAAGCTGCTGTCACGCGGCCCTCGCTTCCGAATGGATGCCGAGATGATCCGTGACTACGCCCTCTCCGCGAGCGGACTGCTCGTCGAGAAGCTTGGCGGTCCGAGCGTCAGGCCTTATCAGCCGGTCGGAGTCTGGGAGGCCGTAGCGATGATCGGCAGCAACACGCGCGACTACAAGCAGGATAAGGGCGAGAACCTCTATCGCCGCAGTATGTACACCCTGTGGAAACGGGCGGCGCCACCGGCCTCAATGGACATTTTCAATGCGCCGTCCCGCGAGGTCTGCACGGTTCGTCGCGATCGGACCGATACGCCGCTTCAGGCGCTGGTAACGCTGAACGACGTCCAGTACGTCGAAGCCGCGCGCGTCCTGGCGCAGCGCGCTCTCAAAGAGGGCGGCCCGACACCGGAGAGCCGAATCGACTATATCGCGCGCAGACTTCTGGCGCGCCCGCTGCGGTCCGACGAGCTCACCGTCGTTAAGCGCTCGCTGGCCGATCTGACCGGTTTCTACGATGCGCACTCGAAAGAGGCGACCGAGCTAATATCCACCGGCGATTCGAAACCCGATACGGCTCTCAAGCCTGAGCCTCTGGCGGCATGGACTATGCTGACCAACCAACTGATGAACCTGGACGAGGTGCTGAACAAATGAGCGACAAACAGAACATCACGCCGTTCGACGAGCGCGGCGCGGCGCATCCGGTTTTTGAAGAGTGGGTGAAGATGGAGACCCGGCGCCAGTTTCTGCGCCGCGGCGCAAATGCGCTAGGGATGGCGGCGCTCGCCTCGCTCGGCCTCCACGAAGGCGGCGCGAGCGCCGCCACGCTGCCTTCGCTTGGCGCGCATGCGGCGATCAAGAGTCTCGACTTTCCCGCAACCGCCAAGCATGTGATCTATCTCCACATGGTCGGCGGGCCGCCGCAGATGGACCTGTACGACTACAAGCCTAAGATGCAGGAGTTTTACGATAAGGACCTGCCGGAGTCTGTCCGAAACGGACAGCGGCTTACGACGATGACCTCCGGGCAGTCCCGGTTTCCAATCGCGCCGTCGCGGTACAAGTTCCAGCAGCACGGCAGGTCGGGTATGTGGATCAGTGAGCTTCTGCCGGAGACGGCCAAAGTCGCGGATGAGATGTGTTTCATCCGAAGCATGCACACCGATGCCATCAATCATGAGCCGGCGATCACTTACATGCAGACAGGCAACCAGATCACCGGCAAGCCGTGCATCGGATCCTGGGTCTCGTACGGCCTCGGCTCGCTGAACCAGAACCTGCCCACCTTCGTGGTGCTCGTTGCACAGCCCACCAATACCGAACAGGTGCAGGCTATCTCCGCCCGGCTCTGGACGGCGGGCTACCTGCCCGGCGAGCATGCCGGGTGCTCCTTCCGCTCGGCCGGCGATCCGATCCTGTACATAAATAACCCGCCTGGAGTGCCGCCGCAGGTTCGCCGAACGACACTGGACGGTCTTCGCGCTCTAAATGAGATGACCTACCGGACGGTAGGCGATGACGACACGCACACTCGCATTCAGCAGTACGAACTGGCGTTCCGCATGCAGGCCAGCGTGCCGGACCTCACCGACCTCAAGAGCGAGCCGGAAAGCACCTTTGCGCTCTATGGAGAAGCCGCGAAGAAGCCGGGCACATTCGCCAACACGGCTCTAATGGCCCGGCGCATGGTGGAAAAGGGCGTCCGCTTCGTGCAGGTCTACCTTAACAACTGGGACACGCATGCCAACGTCGCGGGCCGGCTGCCGATGCAGTGCAAGGATATCGACCAGGCGTGCAAGGGCCTTATCACAGACCTCAAGCAGCGCGGCATGCTGGACGAGACGCTCATCATCTGGGGCGGCGAATTCGGCCGCACGATCTACTCCCAGGGCGGCCTGACGCACGAGAACTATGGCCGCGACCACCATCCGCGCTGTTACACCATGTGGATGGCCGGCGGAGGTACAAAGGCAGGCACAGTCTACGGCGAAACTGACGACTTCTCATACAACATCGTAAAGGACCCCGTTCACATCCATGATTTCCACGCAACCCTCCTGCGCCTGCTGGGTATCGACCACGAGCGCTTCAGTTACAACTACCAGGGCCTCGACCAAAAGCTAAGCGGCGTCGAGCCCGCGCGCATCATCAAGGAGTTGATCGCGTAAACCCCGAGGTTCCGTGCTCGCATATTGTATGTCAGGCGGGACACGCGTGTCCCGCCTATTGGCATTTCGCGATCCGCACAACCGTGCTTGCATCGGAAAGCTCCTATTAGACGGTATCAGGGCCCGATTCGTGAAGCAGGGTATACTGTCCGCAACAACATGAAACGATACGTCCCCCTGGTTCTGGATACTATTGCAGTGGTCGCACTCGCGGTTTGGCTGGGAGGGCTGGCCGTGTGCTGGCTGGCGCTCGCTCCCGCGGTGCAGTCCACATCCGCCAATGCGATGCCCGGCGCGCAAGTGCTTTTTGCGGAGACGCTGCGCCGATTCAGCTCCAACGCGGAGCTTTGCGGCGTGGTGCTCGCCGCTCTGCAATGGGTGCTTCGTCGCCGGTACCAAGACGACAGGCAGCTATACATCGCCGACGGCGCTCGCATGCTCGCGATGTTCGGCGCCCTCTTCGCCTCCGAGTACGGTCGGTATGTTCTCATTCCTACCCTTATCAAGACCCATTCTCCCGCCGCTTTCAATGCGCTGGCGGGCTTTGCTGTCGTGCAGGCGATCCTGCTCATAGGCTTCGTGGCGGTAACTTTGTGGCTGCAAAGCCCTGGTATGGCGACAGGCAAACCGACGCCTGTGCGCCTGGCCACAGTGCCGGTGCGCCAGGCTCCGGCAAAACAGACCGTCCGCCCGATGTCGAAACGGAGTCGATAGGAGCGAAAGTCATGACCTCGCCGGACTCCCACTTTTCGCGCCGCGCCGCGCCGCCTTCTGAAAATTGGATCAGGCGTCAGTGGATTGCGGATTGGTGGCCCGGTATCGCGACCGGAATACTCGTCTTTGCAGCCATAACTGGCGCTTACACCCATAACCAATTTGAGATGGCGGACATCTGGCATTCTCCCGACCAAACCGGGCAAGCGACCGTTGTAAGCGCTTACTGGGACGAAGCCGAC
>JAYTEU010000126.1:0-4918 GCA_043734985.1 Chthonomonadaceae bacterium | reverse complement strand
CGGGGGCTGTAAATGGTCAAGTCCATCACAGATTGAGCCTTCGACGCGTGTGGCGGTGCAAAAATCAGCGATGCAGCAAGATTGCTAACGTGGACAATGTTGACTTTGATCGCGAACGTGCAAAATATGATGAGTATGCTCTGGAACGTAAGATCGAGCTGGCCCGTCTCATAATCCAGTAGAGTCGCCGTTTCGAGTGGCATCTGGTTCATACAGAGCTGCAGCCGCGTCACGCGCCTCAATACGACCAATTACGGAAAATTGTATCGCGCCATGTCGGGCAATCGACAAAATCGGCAAATGAGGCTATTCTAATAGGGTCATGACTTCAATAGACAATATCGAGTTTGCCGAGAATCCGGACCCGCGGTGCCCGTGTGTCCTGCTGCTGGACACGTCCTCATCGATGAAGGGCGCGCCGATCGATGCCCTCAATGTGGGCGTGCAGCTATTCCGAGATGAGCTCGTAAAGGATTCGCTCGCTTCGCGGCGCGTCGAAGTCGCCGTAGTCAGCTTCAATACCCATGTAGAGGTAGTCCAGCCGTTCGTCACGGTCAACAACTTTTACCCCACGCCGCTGACGGTGCAGGGCTTTACCAGCATGGGAACCGCGATCGAGAGGGCGCTGGACTTGATTCAGCATCGCAAGAACCTCTATCGCATGACAGGCGTCGCCTACTACCGGCCCTGGGTGCTCATGGTTACGGATGGCGAGCCGCACGGCGAAGCCGATTATGTAATCCACAACGCGGCGGCGCGCATCCGGGAATATGAGCTTGAGAACAGGCTTGCCTTCTTTGCCGTCGGCGTCCAGAACGCGTCTATGGACAAACTAGCCAGGATCTCCGTGCGCCCGCCGATCCAGCTCCATGGCTTGAATTTCAAGGATATGTTCGTTTGGCTCTCGGCCAGTATGCAGCTAGTCTCCCGGTCACGGGTACAGGAGGCGATTTCCGTGCCGACGCCAAATATGTTTGGCGCTTTGTGAAAGGTTGACCTCCTTGCGCTTACTGCGCTCCTCCAATGGGCAGCCGGTTGAGATCGCTCCAGATAGCGAGATCAATTCAGGAGGCGAGGCGCGTATCTACGCCGTGGACTCAGATTGCGCTCTAGTTGCAAAGGTCTATCGCCGCCCGAAACCGGAAACCGGCCGCAAACTACGGGTGATGCTGGAGTATCCGCCTCCCGACCCGACCGCGGATCAGGGGCACGCCTCGATCGCGTGGCCCGTCGATCTTCTGCAGTCCGAAGGCGATGGTAGTTTGGCGGGCTATCTGATGCCGCGCGTAGTCGGTGCGCATCCTATCCTCGATCTATTCAACCCGAGCGCCCGCCGCGAAGCCTGTCCCCTATTCAGCTACCAATACCTGTACCGTTCGGCGCACAACCTGGCGGCGGTGATGGACGCACTGCACAGTCGCGACTATGTGATCGGCGATGTCAACGAGTCCAATATACTTGTGATGGACACCGCGCTGATTACCGTCGTCGATACGGACTCGTTTCAGGTGCCCGATCGGCTCGGCAAGGCGGTGTTCCACTGTCCGGTCGCCAAGCCGGAATTCACTCCGTCCGAGCTTCAGGGCGATGTGAGCCAGACCGTGGAGCGGACCCCGTCGCACGATCGGTTCGGGCTGGCCGTACTTATATTCCAGCTTCTCATGGAGGGGACGCATCCGTTCTCGGGCGTCTACACGGGCGAGGACGACCCTCCGCCATACGAGGCGCGCATCCTTGCGGGGCACTATCCCTATGGCACGGCCGAGACCCCCTACAACCCGCTTTTGATGGCTCCCCCGATCGTGATTCTACCCTCGGTGATTCGCACGCTCTTCGTTCGTTGCTTCGAAGATGGACACAAAACTCCATCGGCGCGGCCTCATGCGTCTGCCTGGGTGAAGGCGCTGGAAGAGGCGGAGCGCGATCTGATCGTCTGCGGGGTAAATGACCAGCATCTGTATGGCAATCACCTCAACGTCTGTCCCTGGTGCCGGCGAACCGCACTGCTGGGAGGGCGCGATCCTTTTCCGTCGAAACTGCGCGTGATAAGCGGACGCCATCGCGAGCCCATTCCAGTCACTTCGCAGTCAGCGCTGCCCTCGGCTTCCGCGCCGTCCATCGCCGAAGCAGTCTCCGCGATGTCTCCTCCAGTCGAGAGCGACATGTCTGGGCACCGGCAAAACGCCCAGGAAGCCGACTCCCTTGCCGCCTACACTCAGGCCGTCAAGTCGGCTGCACAGCGACTAATAGCTCGTGTCCGATCGGTTGCAGGACGATTTCGTGCTAAACGCGGACCTAAGCGGGCCACCCGTCGTATCACCTACACGCACCGGGATACACCCTCTACAAATTTTAGATCGGAAGGCAAGCCGTTCCGCGTTCCCTGGCAACTATTGCTAGTCGTTCTAGCTGTCATCATCGCTTTAGTGGCGGTCGGGCTATCGCGGCATTAGCTGAGTTTCCCAGTCTCCTGCTCGACCCGGTCCAGCAAGGCTACCAGTCCCGCGGGAGCAACCGCGCAGTACGCTTCGGTCACGAACTCCTCTACCTCAGTCCAATCCAGGCCGCGATCCAGGCGGATGCCGAGCCATCCGCGACAGCCCACGTATGGCGGCATGAAGAACCAGTCAGCCGCTTCGGCGCTCAGCGCTTGCTGGGCATCCGGGGAAGCCGCGCACCAGAGCGCCAGTCGTCCGTCTCCATGGTGATCGTTCGTAAGCATGACGAACGCTCGCTTCTCATTTATGAAGAAAGTGGGGACGCCATGGCTCAATCGTTCGCTTGTCTGCGGGAGTGCGCTGCATATCGCCCGCAGACGCTCCAGGGCTTCAGAATACATGCCGGTCACGCTCCTTTACCTCTTCAATCTATCGCTTGCAGGCCGTCATCCCGCTACGCGAACCGATAGCGCATCTTCATAAGAGCTCACCTGAATCTCGCTGGCTTCCTCTTCCATCTCTGTGATTACAAAGCCTTCGTCGGTGCTGTCGAACTGCGATCGACCGATCTTGATTGCAGACTTCAGCCGTTGGTAGAACTGCTCGGCAGCGCTCGCCGGCTCGAATTTGAGAACGAATCTGTGGGCAGGGTAGGCCAGTTCGATGTAGGGCAATCGCCGGTTCTCATTCCCGTTGTCATCCTCCTCGAAGTTAAGATAGAAATGCCCGCCCACCAAACTCAAAGCCCGCTCGTATTTGTCGCTCGTTGTAATGAATAGCCACATAGCTCCCTCTTTCAATTGAAATCGCCAACCACCATGGTCGAGACCAAGCCCGACCCAGTTATTGCCAAATAGTGTTTCATACCGAAAGCGCTCTGCCCCTCAACACCATTCGTCACAGGTGAGGGCCCAGCCATATCTCCCTATTTCCCTATCTCCCTATCTCCCTATCACCTGGATTCCTTCCTTCCTGTCATCCTGCTCAAATGCCACCCGTAAACCGACCGCGCATTGTTCAAGGGCCGTTGTCAACAGGTGGATTCGCGGAAAGCAAGAGAGTCGACTGGTCCGACTTCACCTCAGCGGCGGCGCGGACGAGGATCTCCGAAGCCTGCTCATTCGCCGAAGCCGGGCGAAGCAGGCAATGGCCCTGCTGCGCCGCTCGCGCGTTTAGGTACGGAAGGCATTCACGAGCTGCCCGCGTTACCGCGGCATGCGGATCGGCCTCGGCCAGCCTGGCCACGACAGGGATTGAGGTATGGTCCCCGATCTGACATAGGCCCTTAAGGATTGCCACGAAGTACTCACTATCGGTACCCGCAGCCAACTGCAGCGAGTCATTCAAGCGGCGGCGGTGCGCGGCCGAGACCAACGCACTGTCCTCCGGCTTGAGCGCGGCAAAATGGCGCGTTATGACGGCGGCCAATTTGCGGTCATCGGGGGTCCCGGCGGCCATTAGCCGCAGGTCAAATAGCGTGGGCAGTATCCGCTTATCATCCACAACGAGGAGCGCCTCAATCTGGACTTGAACCGGTTTCGATGGGCGATCTTGGGAGATCAGAAGCGCCGTGCAAACCGCTGCGAAAAGAACCAGCAGGAACAGAAGCGCAATTCCCGGAAACGCTTCGAAGTGAGAAAATGTGAGGGAGAATACCGCAATAAATGACACGAGACCGAGGAACGTGATCAAATGCACCGGTCGTCGCCGCGCCTTCTTTATCGCGATCTCCGGTTCCAGTAGGAACTGGAGGACGATTGCCGCCTCGGACCCCATCGCTTGAAGCGCCCGTTTCGCATCGTCGCGGCGCGGAGGATTGGAAGACGCAAGGTCGTTCAGCAAGCGTTCGACCTCTCGAACAGCTTCCGGGCGTGGCGGAATGGTTGTTGGGCTATCAGTCTGCATGATAAGTGGATCGCAGTATCGCAATGCCGCCGAAAAGTCATAACAGGCAAGGTCTATATTGATCGGCCGAACCCGATCCGGGTGCAGGAATGCCGGAGCGCCCTGGCGAACTTGTACCGATGTAAACCTCACGGGGTCGGCAGGTTTCCACTTTACGGGACCGCGCGATTCGATGTGGGAAAAGGAGAATGCCAAAGATGTCTGCCGTCAATTTACCCCAATTCCTCGCAAGCAAGATTCGCAGCGCTGGGACCGCGCTGCACGATGCCGTCGCAAAGATGCCGGAGGATCGCATTGCCTGGCACCCCGAGACCGAAGGCAACAAGGGACGCGATGCCCTGGACCAGGCTCTGGAGTGCGCCTACCTCAACGAGTGGGTGGCAAAGGGCTACCGCACCGGCACAATGCCCGCCATCGACTGGGACGCCTACAAGGTGGCTACTGACGCCCGCCGCAACAAAACGGCCGCTCTGGCGTGGCTTCAATCCTCGACCGAGGAGCTTGCATCGGCCATCGCCGCATTCCCCGCGGACAAGATCGGCGATGCAACGACCGACCCGGTCCACGACGGCAAA
>JAYTEU010000125.1:0-5946 GCA_043734985.1 Chthonomonadaceae bacterium | reverse complement strand
AAGCGGGCGCTCCTGAAACAGCCCCGCTCTTTGATTGGCAAAGACATGCAGTTTGCCTTGGCCGTCGATCAGCGACGCGTCCATGCTTGCATCGCCATCCAGGTCGGCCCAGACAAAGTCAAGCAGGCCGGACACACCGGCAAAGGGATGCACCACGGTCCAGGTGCTGTCCACGCTGTTGCGCAGGACGGTCGGCAATCCGGCAGCGCAGCCCAGCGCCACATCGAGATCGCCGTCGGCTTCGACGTCGAGCGCCCAAACGCCCGTATAGGCGGCTCCGAGTATTGGCGCGGGAAGTTTGGTCTGAGTCGTAACATCCTTGAAGCCGCCGTCCTGAGTCTGCTCGTAGAACTTCAGGCCGCCGCTGCCCGCAAATATCAGGTCGTTCCGCAGGTCGTAATTTGTGTCTATCGCGAGGACGCCGAACGGCCCCGGCGGAGTGGCTCCCGCGCCGCCGGGGAAAGGCAGCGGCGGCCCCTTGTCGAATCGAACCTCGCGCCCGTCGGCCACGGCCAGCGCCCGCGCGCCTTCGCTATCCTTATAGAACGCCCCGGCCCAACCCACTTTGGACGTACCTGCCGGCAGCAGCGGCGCCGGCTCAAACGCCAGGCCCATGTCCGGCGCGGCGGGAACGGCGGGTATCGGCGGCAGTACAAGAAACTGAAGAATCGGTTCGCCGAGCGGATCGTTTTGGGGCGTTGTCAAAGCGTTCGAGCCGATCTGGTACGCGCTATTCTCGCGGACAGTATTCGATAGGAACTGCACATTGAGCGCTGCGCTGCGCCAATTTCCTGCGGCAGCCTCAGCTTTCACGGTTTTCAGCCTCGCAATTGCGGCGCTGTTAAATGTCGAAGATCGCGCGTCAAGCAGCGCGACCGCCTTTTTCAGCGTCTCGTTGTCTCCGCGCTTGGCCGCGATGCGCGCGAGGCCGGCCTGCGCGACAAGGTTGTAGGGCTGGATGTCGAGAATTCCCTGAATGGCTGTCTGGTAACCGGCGAGACCTTCCGGCGTTCCCAGGTTCTCCAGTAACTGCGCAAGGGCATAGCGCGCGCGCAAGTCGTCGGGCGCTAACTGCACTGCCTTCCGGTAGTGATCTATCGCCCCCTTCTGGTCTCCGCTACGCCCTGCCAGAAGGCCGAGCAGCTTTTCGATTCCGGCATTCGGCGGCGCAAGCTCGCGAGCCTTGTTTAGGTACTCGGATGCCTTTGCCAGGTCATTGGCGCGGTAGTAGTGCAGGCCCAGGTTCGCCCATCCGGCAGGCTCCTCGGGAGCCAGCTTGGTCATCCGGACGAGAAACTCGGGTCGATGTTTGGGGTCGTCAGTTTGGAGCGCAATCGATCCGATCGTGAACGTGGAGACGATGGTGGAGTAATCGGCGGGAGAGTGCGCCGGAGAGCCGCATCCGCATCCGCCGCCCAGGATCGGCATGGCAAGGACGGACCCTGCGATCAGGAAGGCCGTTAACAATCGACGGTGATAGCCGGATAGGAGCCGCATAAGCTTGTTCGTAACCTCGACGACAAATCGCACGGGAGCGTGGTCCATGCCACAACCTGTAAGTATGCGAGGCTTTCCTTAAAAATAGATTAGCCGTGGGTTAATCTATTTTAATATAACCGGCGGGCAATATTTGCCTAAATCTTGATGGTTTTAATCTTCTATTAAGGTGCTTCCGGTACAATCTGCAATAATGCGAATTCCGCCCGATTTCTGTCTGAACTCGGATTAACCGTATGATGATGGATTCGCCGGATTATGCAGCGAGTCACGGCGGTAATGCGCGATCCTGTCCATCCGATAAATCCAATTAATCCGCAAAATCCGAGTTCAGACGCTACGACTCCCATGCGAGAACGAAAACTAACAATAGGCAGCTATTTCCTGCCGCCGATGGTCGTGCTGGGCGCGGTCCTTGCGTGGGGCGCGCTTTCGCATTTCCACGTCTTCCCAGAGTCCGCGTTCCCGTCGCCGCAGTCCGTGGCGGTAGGCGTCCGCGAGGAGTTCCATCGGGGGCTGGTCGATAACATCGTTGCCTCGGTGTTCCGTGTCACCATGGGGTTTGGACTCGCGATATTGCTGGGCCTTCCGCTGGGATTGTGGCTTGGCCTGAACAACCGGGCGCGCCTGGCCGCTCTGCCCATCATCAACTTCTTTCGCAGCCTATCGCCGCTGGCCTGGATACCGTTCGCCATTCTCTGGTTCGGCCTCGGCGACCGGCCGACGATCTTTCTGATCTTTATGGCGGCGGTCTTCCCGATCACCCTTGCGACGACCGCCGCCGTCGCGGAGATACCCGCGGTCACGTTTCGCGTCGCGCGTGATTATGGATTTACCGGGATACAGCTTCTGACGCAGGTCACGCTGCCCGGCATCGCGCCGCAGGTGATAACCGCCATGCGCGTCACCGCGGGGCTTTCTTGGGTCGTGGTGGTGGCCGCCGAGATGCTCTCCGGCAAGGAGGGGCTGGGATTCGCGATCTGGGATGCGCGCAACAGCCTGCGGATGGACCTGCTCGTGGTCAACATGGTGGTGATCGGTATTATCGGCGCGCTGCTGGACAGGATGCTGATGCAGCTTACGAGGATTCCCAGTGTCAGGTGGGGCTATGAGCAGTAGTTCTCCCCTACATCTCCGGGGCGTCTCCCGGTCGTTCGGCTCGCTGGAGGTTTTTCGCGATCTCTCGCTCGAAATCCGGGAACGCGAATTCGTTGCGGTCGTCGGGCCATCCGGCTGCGGCAAGACTACTCTGCTAAACCTGATCTCCGGGTTCGACGCGCCGGATACCGGCACGGTAATGCGATACGGCAGGCTGCGGATGGTCTACCAGCAGGGCGGCCTGTTCCCGTGGCGTACGACGGCACAGAACATTTCCATGGGCCTGCGGGATGTAAAGGATCCTGCCGACCGCGACCGGCAGCTTAACGAGATGCTGAACCTGATCGGCCTGGAGGGCTTCGGCGACCACTTTCCCCACCAGCTATCGGGAGGGATGCGGCAGCGCGTCGAGATGGCCCGCGCGCTCGTCGGCAAGACTGACATACTGCTGATGGACGAGCCCTTTTCCGCGCTGGACTACCTGACGCGTCTTCGGATGCGCAAAGAGCTGGCGCTGATGCTGGAGAAGAAGCCCTGCACGGTGGTGCTTGTCACGCACGATATCGAGGAGGCGGCCCAGTTGGCGGACCGCATCGTGGTTCTGTCGGACCGCCCCGCAAGGATTAGCCGCGAGCTATGCCTGCAGGCGCCGCGGCCACGTGACCTTACCCACCCGGAAGTCGTGGATGCAGTCCACTGCATCCTTGCAGAGATGGGCATTGAGGACGGATAACCATCGGCTGTGGCGAGGCGTGAGCCTGCGACCCCTTCGCGAAGCGAGGATTTCTAAACTATGCAGAATAAAACCGTCCGATGGACCGTAGGCGTGATCGCCGCAATACTTCTTCTTGCGCTGCTTCGCTTCAAGCCGTGGCAGAAATCCGGGTCTGGGGGCGAGGGGGACATCCACATTGGCCCCAATACCGGAGCAGCGCAGAGCCTCACCGTCGCCTTCATTCCTGTAACGTGCCATCTTACCTGCCCCATCACGGACTACACTTCGAAAACGAGTACCTCCGGCACGCGGTTCGACGCCTTGCGCTTCACGGAGTTTCCCTCGATCGTCGAATCGCTCAAGTCCAAGAAGCTGCTGGCCGGATTTCTGACCGTGCCGCTTGCGATGAAGCTCCGCGAACAGGGAGTGCCGGTACGGATCTGCTGCCTGGGCCATCGCGACGGATCGCAGATCATGGTCCGCAAGGAAGACGCCGCAAAATCGCTTGCGGACCTTAAGGGCAAGACGATCGCCATCCCCAGCTTCTTGAGCAACGAAAACTTCGTCTTCCGCAAGGTGATGCAGGAGCAGGGTCTGAAGCCGGACGACATCAAGTTCCTGGTGATCCCGCCGCCCGATATGCCGACGGCGCTTGCCGCAAAGGCGGTGGACGGCTTTTTTGTGGCGGAGCCGTTCTGCTCCAAATCCGAGATCGACGGCGTCGGCCGTGTCCTCTACTACGGCAAAGACCTGTGGCCGCACTATATCTCCTGCTGTCTGGTCGTCCACGAAGACCTCATCAAGGAGAAGCCCGCCGTCGTTCAGGATCTGGTTCGCGGCATCGTGCAGTCCGGGGAGTGGGCGGAGACGAACCGCGCGAACGCCGCCAAACTGGTCGCGCCCTATTTCCGGCAGGACGAAAAGCTCCTGAACCGCATCCTGACCGCCAACCCGCCGCGCGTGAGCTATCGCATGCTGAACCCTACCGACGCGGAGATGCAGAAGATCATGGATATCGGCCTACAGATCGGGCAGCTTAAGAAGCAGACGTCGTTAGCGCAACTGATCGACCGCGATTACATCCCGGCCGACGTGCATGCCGCCGCCGTGGACATGGCCAAGTTCAACGGTGCGGTTCATCCGTAGCAGGCACGGCAATGCTGGGCTGACGGGCCGATAAACGACCCGGCACATGAGCCTTCGGCTGGTCGTCCTCCGGACGAGAATGCCGAGACCGCGCGACGGGAACCTTTTTCCGTGAACATATATCGGTCCCGATGCGTTTGTAATGATTTCGTTCCAGGAGGTATTGAGATCGTGAGTGACCTACCGAATGTACAGTCCCTTCTGGGTTTGATGAAGCCGCCCATTGCGGTGGGATTCTTTGACAGCGCGCCGCCCGGAGTATCTGCCTGGGCCGGCGGACCTGCTCCTTCCGGCTGCACGTTCTGGCAGAAGGCTCAGCAGGGCGCCGTGTTCTGCACGGAAGCGTCGGACCACTACAACTGCGCAGTGGGAGCCTACACCCACAATATCTCCCTACCGGAAGCGCGCGCGGGGGAGCTGATGCAGACCCTGGAGTTTATGGGGGCGAACAACTACGTGGCCATGGAAGAGGTGCCGGGCATACCCACACTGCCGAAAACCCCGAACTTCATCGCGTACGGCCCGGTCGATCGGGCCGGGTTCGTGCCGGACGTCGTAATCGTTGCCGCCAAACCGGCCCAGGCGATGCTGCTCTACGAGGCGGCGCTGAAGGCCGGCGCGGGGGGCGCGCTGCTGAACGTGCTCGGACGCCCGGGGTGCGCCATTCTGCCACTCGCGATGAACGGCGGCTCCGCGGCGCTTTCGCTGGGCTGCAAGGGAAACCGCACCTACACCGGCCTGCCGGACGACGAGATGTATATGGCGGTTCCTGGGCCGAAGTGGGCGGAAGTCGCGCGCAAGGTCGAAGAGATTTTGACGGCAAACCAGGCGATCGGCGCCTATCACTCCGAGCGCAAACAGCAGTTCCAGGCTGTCTGAACGCTCATTCTAATGAACGCTAAATGGAGGCTGATGCAATGAAGGGCAAGATAGTAACACTCGTGTTCCGTATCGTCGTCGCCGTCCTCGCGGTTTACGCCTATTTCGGCGGCAACTGCCCCGCGCAGGGCTGCCCGGCGTGCAAGCTGGTCGGTAAGTAGGAAGCGACTCCGTTTTATAGTTCGGCCGCCGGAGGCTTTCAACCTCCGGCGAATTGTAGGGTGGGGGCTTGTCCCCCGCCGCATGGCAACCATTCTAACAGCGGGGGACAACACCCGGAGGGTACCCGCACCCTACGATTTGCGGTCCGAGCAATAGGCAACACCGGGAGAGTGGCCGCGCGCACCCTACGAAGGATCGCCGTCCATTTCGCCCCGCAAAACATTGCCGCCCCTACACTGTCCAGTGTAGGGGCGGCAATGTTTTCAACTCCAACGTCGATCAGCAATACTCTATGGAGTTTTGGTGGTCGAAGTGTCCGTCTTGGTCGATGAGCTGCTAGACGACGCTCCGGGATCCGGGGTCGGAACAACGGTCGTCTTCTCGGTCGTTGTGTTTGTGTTGGTATTGGTATGCGTTGCCGGGCCGGGAATCGGGATCACGGTGTTGGT
>JAYTEU010000124.1:0-4531 GCA_043734985.1 Chthonomonadaceae bacterium | reverse complement strand
TCGTATCCGTCGATCGTAAATTCACCCAGTCCAATGGAAAATCCTGGTAGGTTAAGGTACTTGGAGTCAATTCGCTCCTGGGCCTTCTGCTCTGATGAGTAAACACCGAGTAGCTTGGCGTTGTCGTCATTGAGGTCATCCGGGTAGTGGTGCCAGAGCAGATACAGGTCGGGCATTTCGACACTCCCTTCCCGAAGGTTTAAATTCGGTGGTTGCCGGGGGCTATACTATGGAACGAGCGGTAGTCGGTGTCAAAGCGCCAGGCACACAATCCGCCCTCCTTGGCTGTGCAATGGCAAGCCCGGGCCGCGCCGTTTAGACAATCTTTCTTGGCAATACAGCGGCCAATTCTATCCGGCATACGCACGCTTCAGCGCGTCGATGTCGAGCTTTTTCATCTCCATCAAGGCGTTCATCGCTCGCTGGGATTTCTCTGAATTCGGGTCGAGCAGCAGCTCCGGCAGCTCAGTGGGAACGACCTGCCAGGACACTCCGAACTTGTCTTTGAGCCAGCCGCGCTGGTGATCCCTTTCATCTCCGCCCTCGGTCAGCTTCTCCCAATAGTAGTCCACCTCTTCCTGCGTTTCACAATTGATCTGGAAGGAGATGGCCTCGTTAAATTTGAAGTTCGACCCTCCATTGAGCGCCGTAAACGACTGGCCGTCCAGTTCAAATGCGGCGGTCACGATAAGGCGACCGACCTGCCAATCTGAACCCAACGGTCGGGGCAGGCTGATTTCTTAAGAACAACTCTTGTTTGTACTGTGGAATCGTGATTCCGCGCAGGGGCATTTTAACATGCGGGCCGGGGAATTGGCAATCGGCAGCTCAGGCAGCAGGCTTAAGCTTGTTTAGGCAGCAAAGAAGGAGACCGGACCGGCAGATCGCGGCCAATGGGCCCCAAATGAAGAGGAGAGACGCGCCGCGCCCCGGCCAACCAAGTTGGCCGGGGAGCGAAGGCGCATTACTTACTCATGTTACGCAGGCGGACAACCACAACAAGGCATTTTCGCTAAGGAAGACAGGAAGACAGGAATCAAATTCCACACAGACATCTGTATATCGTACCTACTGCAATCCTGTGAAACTCCTTTTGCATTGACTTCCTGGTTCCCTGCCTTCCTTAGCAGAAATATCCTTGCAAAAGAGTGCCATAGGTAACGATCATGCTATTTTTCCGCCGGAATAGTTCGACTGCGTAAGGTGAGTTACTTACTGCGGAATGAGCGAACCTGTAAGCGGAAGAGTAAACCCCGCGCTACTCTATCGAAACGGCAGCCGCCTTAATGCGAGAAGAGGGAGCCTGCCAGCCACACAAAGTCGTCGAATGCGCTGAGGCCGGTGCCGCCGCTGATGGACGAGCTCTGGGCGTTTACGGTATTCCCCGCGCCGCCGCTGACGGAGCTGGTGCGCCCAAGCGCAGTATTGAATGCGCCGCCCGATACCGTGCAGGCAACTCCCAGGGCGCTGTTCCCCATCCCGCCGCCAACCGAGTTCTGATCTCCGCGCACCGTGTTCTGGAGACCACCTGCCACCGTACAGTAATTCCCGTTCGCGATGTTTGCCCGGCCGAATGCAACGGAGCCGAAGCCGCCGATTTCGCTGAAGAAGCCCGCTACGATGCCGCCAACTCCGGAGTAGTTCAGGCATTTGCCGACGATCACATTGTGTGACCCTCCACGCAGATCGCCGCCATCCCCGCGCAGCTCGTTGTAGCCGACGATCAGGTTCCCAAGCCCATTGGCCGCGAAGGAGTCTCCTGTCCCGTTCTGAATGCGCAGGTTATACCCGGAAAGGACCACATCGGAACCGACGACCGTGAAGGGACTCGACCCCGCCGGACCCTGTGGACCGATCGCACCGGGATCTCCCTTGGGGCCTGCAACGCCAGCAAGGCCAGCATCGCCTTTAGGGCCTGCCGGGCCAGCAAGCCCCGTGTCGCCCTTTGGACCGGCAGGCCCGGCAGCGCCGGCATCACCTTTAGCTCCTGCCGGTCCGGCGGAACCCTTGTCTCCCTTGTCTCCTTTTGGCCCAGCGGGACCCGCCGGACCTTGCGGCCCCACCAACCCATTGGCGATGCTCTTTCGAAGCGCATCCTCTGCCGCTTCGGCACGTTTGGTTTCGGCCTTTAGCGTGGCTTGCAGGCTCTTGACAGCATCCTCCAGAGCGTCCACGCGGCGGCGAATGCCATTGCTTCCATTGTCGCCGTCGTCGGCTCGGGCGCACCGGGTCGGACCCAGAAGGAGCGCGCACGCGGCCACAAATACCGGAATTGCCAGGCGCCAGTGACGGCTCCATGCCGCACGCGGGATAAATCGATCTGAGCCCGACTGGGGGCGATTTCTGCAGTGTTTCTTGGCGTAATCAACTGCTGAAGGAGACATGACGGGAGTCCCTTTCTCGAAAGACGTGGTCGGCATTTGGTCCGGTGCGCATTTGCAGCGTCCCCGGCTGCGAGCAAATGCAACCCAATTCCATCACCATTGCGCACGAACTGCTCTAGCAGCGGCTAGCCGGACCTGGCCATCCTACGTGCGCCGTTCAGAAACCTGTACTACAACGGGACAGTTGCATTTACGTTTTTTCCACATTCGCCGCCCGCTTGGGGCGCTTGTACCGCGCAAAACGTGATTTACCGCAATTTTGCTTCCCGATGCAGCTATCAAGCGAATGGGTTGGCGTCAAGTTGGAGATCCAATCGCCCGCGCCGCCCGGTTTCGCTTGCCTTTCCGCCGGGTCGGACCTTATTCGAGAAAAGCGCCTGGCGCGGCAGGTAATCCAGCGGTCAACGTCCAATCCCAACCTTGTAATCGTGAAGCATGGTCGCGCGTTTCATAGCGCGACCCTTGGAAGGAATGAGCATGCAGACTGCCACATGGGCTCTTAGCTTTGTCGTTTTGATGACAACCGTCGTCGGTTCGGCGCATTCCAATGCGCCGGAAGGCAGCGTGGCCGCGCCGGGAGCGAAACTGGAGAAGCTATCCAGTGACTACTCGTTTACGGAGGGGCCGGCGTCCGATGCGGGAGGTAACGTCTATTTTACCGATCAGCCGAACGACCGCATCCTGAAATGGAGCGTAGACGGCAAGATCACGACCTTTCTGGAGCCGGCCGGACGCTCCAACGGACTCTGCTTCGACCGGAGCGGCAGCCTGTGGGCCTGCGCCGACGGTAAGAACGAACTCTGGCGAATTAGCCCCGCCGGGAAGCACGAGGTCGTGCTGAAAGACCATCAGGGCAAACTGCTCAATGGGCCGAATGACCTGTGGATACGGCCGGACGGAGGTATCTACTTCTCGGACCCCTACTACGAGCGACCCTACTGGAAGCGCGGCCCGAAAGAGTACGGCGGCGAATACGTCTTCTACCTCGCGCCGGACCACAAGACGCTAACGCCGGTCGCCATCGATCTGGTCCGCCCGAACGGGATCATCGGAACGCCCGACGGCAAAACACTCTATGTGGCCGACATCGACGGCAAGAAGACCTATGCCTACGACATCCGGCGCGACGGCTCTCTGGCGAACAAACGGCACTTCTGTGACCTGGGCTCCGACGGAATGACGATCGACAACGAGGGCAACGTGTACCTAACAGGGCAGGGCGTGACCGTATTCGACAAGACCGGCCGCCGGATCGAGAATATTCCGGTGACAGAGCCATGGACCGCCAACGTCTGTTTCGGCGGCAAGGACCGGCGCACGCTCTTTATCACGGCCGGCAAGAGCGTCTACACCCTGCGCACGCGCGTTCACGGTGTCGGCAGCCAGTAAGTTCGTGGAGGCATCGTGCGATCGGCGCCTTGGCCGGGTGTTGAAAACACCCGGCACGAAAAAGCAACCGACTTTCCGACTGGCAGCCCTGTCCGCGAGCGTGGATTGGCGTCTGGAAGACGCTTGCACTTGTACGCCGGGCATGTGCCCGTTCTCGCGTGCTATCATAATGGCCGGTCTTGCGCAGGCCGGTCAGTACCTCTTCCTTCAACTTCGGCCAGCGTTCGCCGAAACGCTCCTTCAGCCCCGGAGTCGTCATCGTTCTTCTGGAAGTCCCCCAGCTTGGCGAGCCAATCGAGCCGCTCCTCCGCGCTCAAGTCTCCCGTGAGGAGCGCTTCGGCCCACACCTTGCCGACTTCTTTGGGGAGATCCCCGGCATAGCCGATTACGTCCTCTAAGCGACCCCAGCCGTCGATAAGCGCATCCGTGACCGCTTCGAGGATGTTCAGAATTCAACGGTTCGAATGCGCGTCAGGCAACGAGCGCCTTGTGCAGGATCTCTAGCATCCTCGCATTGGTCCGGGCGTCTTTGACGGCGATTCGGGCGGTGCGCGCGCCAAGCCGCGGAGACGTCGTGCCGGGGTTGCGCAGGAAGAGATCGTGCTCGCGGCAGCGGGCGAGCAGCGTTTTGGAATCGAGACCGCCCGGCGTCACGCTGATAAACCCGACGATCTCCGGACCGATGCATGCGACGAAGTAGGTGTTGAAAGCGTCGAGGCTGTCGCGGAGGCGCTGCTCCTCATTCGGGGCGTGCTGCC
>JAYTEU010000123.1:0-6551 GCA_043734985.1 Chthonomonadaceae bacterium | reverse complement strand
TGCGCGGATTATGATATAATTCAGCCATCGCTGGAGGAGGCCTATTAATGGAGATCCTATTTTGCGGGACGGCAGCGGCAGAGGGATGGCCCGCGCTATTTTGCATTTGTGAGGCATGCACGCGAGCACGGGAGACCGGCGGCAAAGAGGTTCGCAGTCGGGCAGCGTACATGCTCGGCGACCGGATACGAGTGGACTTCGGTCCGGACTCGAATCTGCATCAACAGAAGTATAGCCTGGCCTTCGACAAGCTGGAACATCTCCTTGTAACACATAGCCATGACGATCACTGGTTCGTCCAGGATCTTGGCTATCGTCGCAAAGGCTTCTCAGTCATCCGCGAAACTGCGTTGAAGGTTTGGGGTAATGAGAAGGTGGCGAACAAATTTACCAACACGCTTGGCGGCGACTGGGCGAGGTACGGGCTGGAGTTTCATCGGCTTAGGGCATTCGAGTCTATCGACCTGGGACAAGGCGTCGCGGCCACTCCGCTTATTGCAGCCCACGACAGCAGCGAGGAGTGCGTCAACTATCTTATCGAAGCGGACGGGCGGCGTACGCTGCTCGGCCACGACACCGGCTGGTACTCCGACACGACCTGGAACTTTCTGAACGATAAACCGCTCAACCTGGTTGTGCTGGACTGCACCCACGGAACCGACGACCACGAGCCGAACCATCTGGGCGGCGCCGTTCTCGCGCGCTTCCGCGACGAGCTAGACCGTCGAGGCGCGCTCGCACCCGGCGCCGTCTGCATCGCAACGCACTTCTCACATAACGGATGTGCACTCCATACCGAACTCGAAAGGTTCTTCACGCCGCTCGGCTTCCAGGTTGCCTACGACGGAATGAAAGTAACTCCCTGACGCAGTCCATTCACCCCCTCAAAGCCTACTGCGCGGCGATCCGGGGCCCTACGCTGGTACCGGGATAGGGAGAGCAGCGCAGGCTCTTCCAGAGCATCCGGTTCAGCGTATCCGGGTCCACCTTGTCATAATCGTTGAAGTTGAGGCGCGCTGAAGCGCGAGCCGCGGGCGTTCTTTTGGGATTGAGGGCGGCTATATCCGTCTTGGCGGGAATCACGGTATAGGCTGTTAGGTCCGGCCGGTCGGAAAAGGGCTTCATTACCGGCGTGGCGCCCGCATCGTACTGCGTCATGGGGGGAAGGCCGAGCAGCAGCTCCATTGTCCGCAGGAACGACGAGGTAGTATAGAACGTGTGGTCGACCGATCGCCGCCGGATATATGGGCTTATCACCAACCCCACGGTCCGGTGCGCGTCCACATGGTCTGGCCCCGCCTGGGCATCGTCCTCAATCACAAAGATAGCCGTTGTGCCCCAGAACTTGGAATGGCTGACGGCGTCCACGATCTTACCGAGGGCTAGATCGTTGGAAGCGACCGCTGCCCAAGGCGTCGGCTGCCCGGCGCTAAGCCCAACAGTGTGGTCCTCCCCAAGCGACATCACCATATAGTTTGGCCAGTCACCCGATTTTTCGGCCGCATGCAGCTCCTCGATAAACGCGTCGGCACGGAGATAGTCCCGCCGTTTCCCCTGTCTCGCCGCGAGTTCCCACGCCACGCTGATATGCCCGTTAAGGTTCTTGGAGACGGAGGTGGCGACCGGCTGGCTGTCGGCATCGGATCGGAAGCTGGTAAACTCGCCATAGGTGCGATAAGTCATGCCATGTTCTGCACAATTGTCCCAGAGATACCCGCCCGGTGAAGCGGAGACAGCAGCATTTCCCGGCGCATCGCCGCGTGACGGCGTTGCATAGTTTCCGGGATACACCTTCTGGGTCCAGTCCGTACAGAACGCCGCGTTAGACCACTGATGCCCGTCTTCCGAGACTTCGCCGTTACAATAGAGATTGTCGAGCAGCACGAACTGCCTGGCAAGCGCGTGGTGGTTCGGCGTCACTGTCTCGCCGAACAGAACCAGATTCGGGTCGCCATCGCCCTCTTTAATGTCTCCAAAAATCTGATCGTAGGTCCGGTTCTCCTTAATAATGTAGACAATATGCCGGATGGGAGATTTCTCGCCGACCTTGCCGGGCACAACGGTATGCGCCGGCCTGTCCGCCGTCTGCTTTAGATATTCGTCGCGGTAGGGACAGCCGTCGATTACCTGGGCTGTGTACTTCGCGAGCGCCGGGGCGTCCGGCATATCGATGACGGAAACCGCGCCTGCCATCAGTGAACAGATGTAATCGAACGTGACCGTCTGATCGTGGCCCGGCCCATACGACTCGGCGGGACGATGATAGATATTCAAGCCCACGCCGCCTCCCGAACGCGGATGGTTCGGTCTGGAGACAAGCCCCTTCCCGACCGCGACGAAGAGCTTCTTTCCATCGCGAGAGACTGCAACGGCAGTTGGATACCAGCCGGTGGGAATGAATCCCAGAACCCGGCTCTCTGCCGGATTGGAAACGTCTACCACCGCTACGTCGTTGTTGTCCGCATTGGTAATAAAGAGTCGCGAGGCGTCCGGCGAGAGCGCGAGCGCGTTGGGCGTACTGCCCGTTGGCGAATTCGGGAATAGCGATGTCCTGATCGTTTCGCGAACGGTATTCGACGCAGGATCGATCACGCTGACGGTATTGCTGCCGGAATTCGCAACGAAAAGGCGCTTCCCATCCATAGTGAAGAGCAATGCCACCGGCTGCTTCCCCACGGCGATCGTTCCCGTGTTCTCCAGGTTCGCGGCATTGAATACGGATACGCTCTCGCCGCCCTGATTGACCACATAAACTCGCTGCTGGTCCGGAGCGACCGCGACGGCGACGGGATGATCGCCGGTGCGCGCCTGGTGCGTCGCTTTGCCGGTTAACGGGTCGAGCGCATAGAGCGTGCCTGCGGAAGTGTTCAACGCGTAGAGTGCCCCGCTCCTAGCGCTTACCGTCAAGCCACCGATCCAGGGATTCCCCGCCGCTGGGCGCTTAGGCGTAACATACGGCGCATCTCGGCCTGCCAGATCGGCCACGGGCAGAGGTTCTCGCCGGATCAGGTCACCTCCCTGAGCGTTGTAGTCGAACCGCCATATCAGAGCGCGTCCCCCGCCTGATACAAAGAGTTGGCTGCCCGCGCTATTGAACGTCATCCCCTCCCACGTCTGGTCCAGAGTCTGCGTCGACATCTTCTGCTCGTTCGCCGTATCGATCGAGATCACCTGGCAGGGAGCATACCCGGCGGTGCTTACAAGCAGGTGGCCGCCATCAGGCGAGAGTGCCATCGCAACCGGCAGGTCACCAATCGGTATCTGTCTGCCTGCCGGGTGCAGCACCCAGCCATCGTGCAGCAGTACCCCGGAATCGGTGGCGCGTGGCCGATCCAAACGCGCCCTCGCGGTAGCAACCAGCCCGATCTTCTGCGCCGTCACAATACTGACCGTCAAAAGACCGACGACCGCAATTGCGGAGATAATCGTCCTCTTTGCGCCGTTGAATGTCATTTTCAGTTGCAATCTCCGGTTCTGGCGTCGTCGCCGTCGGTGCCGGCCTGCGCCTCGCCGTTCTCGATCGCAAGCGCAACTCGGCAAGGGTTTCGTCCAGTCGCTGTAACAGATCGCAGGCAGGCATAGCGGCCAATGGTTTCTCACCTATTATTGCGACGATCACTTTCAATCAACACGTGCAAACAGTATACCTAAGCATGTGTTGCGTCGATCGATTGGCGGACCGGGGCTGCCGGAGGTCGGAAGAACGACAATTGTATTTTGGTCATATCCTCTCGTTGGAGAGGTTCCCTCAAAAGGTGTGTGAATGATAGATGCGGTGTAAACTTCCTACGAGATCAAACCAATACGACCGAGGTGACCAGCTCCGGCAGGAGGTAACACCGCATGAAACAGAATACTCTACCGGCGCCACCTAGCGCAGAGCAACCGAGCGTCGCCGCTTACGAGCACATCGAGGGGTTTGCACGGCTATTCATTCTGAAGCTGCTTCAACAGGTTCTGGAAGAAGTGGTTGAAAACCTGCTCGGCCGGTTGCGGTCCTAGCGATGCGATCCGGATAGCCCGCCCAGATACCGAATCGGCTACGGCAAAGGCCGACGCCTCTTCACCATCATAGGATCGGTCACGGTCCGCCAGCGGCGAGTGCGTCCCGAATGCTTTCGGGATCAGCCAGGTCCTGTCGCTGTTTCGCCGAAGGACGCAGTAAGTCGGGCAGTTGCTTCGGTCCCGGAAGCTTTCGGGACACGGTCTCTCCTCGGGCGACTTCGAGATGGCCATCACCCGCAAGCGGCTCCCGGGTTGCTTGGGGAGTGCGCTCCTTTATCGGCGAGTTCGATCGCGCGCGTTCGGGACGGCTGGACGGCGGAGTTCATCACCTGGAAGCAGCGTTCCAAAAGGACAAGCAGAGCGTCTATCTGTGGGAGGGCGGAATCGACGGCAAATCCAGACTGGAGAAGTGAAAGCGGCGCTTCTGGTGGTGATCGGCGGACTCTCGGTTGGCACCAAGGAAGTGCCGACGGTGGACTGGGGGCAGCGTGAAAGCGAGGCGAGCTGGTCTTCTATCCTGCGGGGCCCGAAGGCGCGGGACATGAATTGTCCTCGCCTTGTGACGGGAGATGGACATCACTCGCAATCGGGTACCCGGGATCTGGTCGGCCCTCGCCAATGTCTATCCGAATGCTTCAGAGCAACGCTGTTGGAACCACCGGGTGCGTAATGTGCTCGATTGCGTGGGCAAAAAGCGGCAGGGCGAGGTCAACGAGTTGCTCCGAACGGTAATAGATATTCCGAGGAATAATTTGTCTACGCGATTTACAGTGGCGAACGTTCAATTCGGCATACTAATTGTAGTGGTTTTTTGGATGCTCTCAGTTATTCGTCGGATTATGTATTAAGTACCTCTCCGTATAAATTGTGATCGTGAATGGCCGAGGTCGACCGTGCCGCTATTTTGCAGGCTGCTTTATTGGTTCAAGCGGCCCGTTTTGCCAGGCCTTGAGAACGTTCTGAGGCTGCACGAAACTGTGGAGCACCGTTCGGACACTTGCAGGAACTACCCCCTTGGCAGGGTTCGTAGCAGTCATCCGGCCCGTCCATCCCGCCGACCCGTCGCAGTATCCTTCGGGAGTCACAACTGCCCAATCGAAAGCGGCGCCGTCCGCCACAGAGGGCCAGAACACCACCGACAGACGAAGTCGTGCGGTTGCGGTTTCCCATAGTCGCATCATTCCGTCCGCTCCGGCCCCCGCGACGAAGCGGCCATCCGGACTAATCGCCGCTGCATAGACCCAATCCGTCGAACCGGCTAGCGCGCGCTTATGCTGGGTGTTTCCGCCGTCCCATATCCGAACGGTCTTGTCGGCGGACGCGGACGCAGCGATTGTGCCATCCTTCGAGAATTTTATGTCAATCACCGGAGCGCTGTGCGAGCCGACGTTGTTTGTCGTTTCGCCGGTCTCGGTGTTCCACCAGCGAAGATTGGGCTCGCTGCCGGAAGTCACGAGCTTTTTTCCATCGGCGCTGACAGCCATCGCCGTGATCCCCTCATTGTGCCCCGTGAACAGTCGGATCAGGCCGCCCTTTTCCACATCGAAACGGCGCGCGTTGTGATCCAGGCTCGCCGTGTAGAGCGATTTTCCGTCCGGCGCGAAGCAGACGCGCGTCACTCCATCCGAATGCTCTTTGAAAACGCGCAGCTCCTTGCCCGAGGGCCAGTCCCAAACCCGCGCGGATTTGTCCTGGCTGCCTGCCGCGATACGGCTGCCATCCGGGCTCCAGGCGACGGCAGCAATGGTATCGACTGCGCCTGCCAGCGTCGCTCCTGTCTGCGTCCAGGTCTTGGTATCGAATATCCGCACATCTCCGGACGCTCCGGGCACGCCGCCGCCAACCGCCAGCAGCGAGCCATCGGGCTTGAATTCGAGCGCAAGCACGGTGCCCGGCAGGCGAGTAATATTGGTGATCGGCTGGCCGGTCACGGTGTCCCAGATTGCGACGGCGCGGAAAGCCCCTATTGCCAGACGCTTGCCGTCAGGACTATAAGCCAGGGCGGTCAGCGGCGGCAGCGGTCCAACCCGGAGCGCAACGGCGCTTTCACCTTTTTCCAAGAGTCCCGCGGGGAATTCGGCCTTGATGGGAATGGTCACGTCCTGCGTGGGCCGGTTGGGAGGCATCGGAGTGACAATTGCGGTGGTTGGCCCTGCCTCCTTAACTACAACTCCGGACGGCGCATTTGTATCGATCCAGCGCTTTACGAGGTCGATTTGAGCAGCGGGAAGCGGTGGGCCACCCTTGGGCATCAGCTTTGTCAAGCTGCCAGCAACAAGGCGCTCGTAAAGCGCGCTCGAAGCACTCTTTCCGGGTACAAGCACAAAGCTGGACTTCGCTCCGGCAACTCCCAGTTTTATGGCCGCATAACTGTCGAGAGCGAGGCCACCAGAAACCGCCGGGTTTGACACCGCTCCAGCGCCGTGGCAGACCACGCATCGTTCCTGGAGGATGGGCCGGATGTCCTTGCTATATGTGGGCGCGGCGGTGGACTGAGAACGAACCGTCCCTTTGGCCGGCGGCGGCCCTGTGCCAGGCGAGCTTGC
>JAYTEU010000122.1:0-5228 GCA_043734985.1 Chthonomonadaceae bacterium | reverse complement strand
TCAACCTCCAGCGCCTCGGGCGGGGGAAGCAGGAACCAATCCGTGACGGCCAGCAGCATGAGCAGGAGCGACCAGCCCAGCGAAACATACAGCAGGGAGGCGTTCATTCCGCAAAACGCCAGCGGGATCGCCCCGAGCGCAAATAGTATTAACCAGAGCCGACTGAATGTCAAACACCTGCCTCCTCGATTGCAGAACCGCCAATCTATTCCGCCGAAGCAGCCTGTAAACCTGCCTGAACCGGCCGGGGTGCTATAATTTATCCGGCAGAGTTGACAATCGCGCGAACAGGAGCAGAATTTGCAGAAACCCCGCAGCCTAAAGCCGGGCGATACGATCGGAATCGTGTCGCCATCAAGCCCACCACCCGCAGAGGAGCTAACCCAGGGTGTCGCACTGCTGGAAGCGCGCGGGTACCGCGTCCGCCTGGGGGATCACGTCCTGGCGAAGGCATCGCACTGCGACTACCTTGCGGGCGAAGATCTTCAGCGCGCCGCCGACCTGAACGCCATGTTCACCGATCCGGAAATCGACGCGGTATTCTGCGCGCGCGGCGGTTATGGTTCGATGCGCCTCCTCGATCTGCTCGATTGGGACCGGATCGCGGCCAATCCCAAGGTGTTTGTCGGCTACAGCGATATCACCAGTCTGCACACCGCGCTATCTCGCCTAGGATTGGTGACTATTCACGCGACGATGGTCTCCGCGCTCTGGAAGCTCGATGCGACCATGCTCGATCGATTCTGGCGTCTCGTAGAGCAGCCTGACCCTGCGGGCCTCCTTCCGGCCGACACGGAGACGCTTCTTCCCATCGTGCCCGGAATTGCGGAGGGCGAGTTGGTCGGCGGCAATCTCTGTCTGCTCGCTCAGGCGTGCGGTTCGCGGTTCGCGCCCGATTTTAGCGGCAAGATCGTTCTGTTGGAAGATGTGAACGACGCCGTTTATCACGCCGACCGCGACCTGACGCAGCTCCTGAATGCGGTTCACCTCCAGGACGCCGCCGGATTCGTAATCGGCTCGCTCACCGGATGGGAAATGCACGAAGGCGATCCGCCGCTGAACACGCCCGACAAGCTGTGGGCCGAAGTCTTCACCCGCCTCGGAAAGCCGACGCTCGCGGGATTCCCGTTCGGGCACCAGCGAAACCCGCTTCCGATACCGCTTGGAGTCTGCGGGCGCCTGGATGTCGGCACGCGGTCGCTCACGCTGCTCGAAGGAGCGGTGGCCGAATGAATGGGCTGCTTCCTTCTTCGGACCCTGCCCGCGCAGGTCGGCTGCCTTGACTAAGCGCCGCGAAATTGCTAAACTAAGGACGCAGCGATGAACACACTTTTGACCGGATTTGGTCCCTTTCTCGAAATCGCGAGCAATCCAACGGAGCGGCTGGTACGTCACGTCGAGCGGAACCCCGTACCCGGGCATCGCCTGACGACTTGCGTCCTGCCCGTTTCCTATGGCCGGGCGCCGCAAATGCTGATTGAAGCGATCGATCGCGGAGGCGAGGCGGGCCGACCGTTCGACCTTGTATGGATGCTCGGGGTCGCTTCCAACAGCAGCCACTGGCGCGTGGAACGCTATGGGCGCAACGATAATGCCGGTGCGCCGGACGCCGACAACTACACGCCGCCTCCGCTCATCGATCCGGCCGGACCCAGGCTGCTCGAAGCAACAGTGCCGGTAGCGGCTATTGTCGCCGAACTGTCGCGCGCCGGATTCCCCGCGGAACCGTCCGATTCGGCCGGGGCGTATCTTTGTAACCATGCACTCTATGTTGCACTCCGGCACCTGCGCAAGTCGGGGCAGTCTATTCCCGCCGGGTTCCTCCATGTGCCGGCCGATACCGATACCTTTCCTCCCGGGGCATCCGGAAGCGCTCAGTTTACCTTTGCACATCAGATTGCCGCCCTGCATATCACGTTGGCGGCGCTTGCCGGGCCGTCCTTGAATGACCGGAGACCTAGTTGACCTTTGACCTGAAATCGTATCTCACCGCACACCGGAAGCGTATTGAAGAGGGCTTGGATCGATGCTTGCCCTGCTCGACGGCGCGCCCAACGCGCCTGCACGAGTCACTCCGTTACAGCGTTTTGGCGCCCGGCAAGAGGCTTCGACCCACCCTTGTGCTTGCGGGCGCGGAGGCTGTCGGTGGAGTAGCCGACGACGTCATGCTGACAGCGTGCGCTCTGGAGTGCATACACGCCTTCAGCCTGATCCACGACGACCTGCCATGCATGGATAACGATGACTATCGGCGCGGGCGCCTGACGAACCACAAGGTCTATGGTGATGCGCTGGCGCTGCTGGCCGGTGACGCGCTCCTCGCGCTCGCCTTTCAGCTAATCGCGGACAATGTCGCCACCGTTCCTGCGGATCGCGTGCTGCCGACATTGCGGCTGGTTGCGGAGGCATCCGGCACCTGGGGCATGGTGGGAGGCCAGGTCGTGGACATGGAATCTCAGGGCCATGAGGTCGCCGCGGAAACGCTGAAGTATATCCACGCCCATAAAACCGGAGCCCTGATCACGGCGTCCGTTCTTGCGGGAGCGATGCTGGCGGGCGCGTCACCCAGGCAGATCGAGCCGCTAAAGGAGTATGGAGGGCACATCGGACTGGCGTTCCAGATCGCGGACGATATACTGGACGTAACCGGCGACGAGGCGCGACTCGGCAAGCCGGTCGGCAGCGACGAGGAGCGCGATAAAGCGACCTATCCGCGCCTATATGGGCTGGACGAATCCCGCCGCAGGGCGCACGCGGAGGTGGAAGCGGCCGTGGAGACACTGAACTCCTTCGATGCTCAGGCGGAGCCTCTGCGGGCGATCGCGCGGTACATCGTGGAACGGGACCTTTAGGCATGAGAGTTGCACCGGCCCGGACATGCACGTAATCGTTCTTGGCGTCGGCGGAGTTGGCGCGATGACCGCATGGCGGCTGGCGGCTGCAGGGCATAAGGTCACAGCGCTGGAGCAGTTCCGGATCGACCACGGCCGAGGCAGCTCCTACGGGGACAGCCGGATCGTTCGGCGCGTCTATCCGGATGCGCTCTACACGCGCATGATGGCCGATGCGTATGCGCTCTGGGCAGGACTGATGCGGGATAGCGAAGACGATAGCCTGTTCGTTCAATGCGGTGGACTTTTCTTCGGCCAGGCGGATAATACCGATCTGCTCGATGCCGAGGCAGCGCTCAGTTCCAGCGATGTGCCTTACGAGCGGCTGGATGCGCGTGAGTGTACGCGCCGTTTCCCGGCATTCCGGCTCGATCGCGAGGAGGCCGCGCTGTACGAGCCAAGCATGGGCTATGCGCGCGCATCCAGGGCAGTTCGCGCCGCTTCTCGTCTCGCTGTGCGGTCCGGGGCCGACCTTCGCGAGGAGACTCCGGCGATCGCCATCGAGGACGATTTGGACGGCGTGCGCGTTGTTTTGGCGTCGGGCGAGCGGCTGCAAGCGGACCGATTGGTGGTTTCGGCCGGGCCATGGGCGTCGCCGCTGCTCGCGCCGCTCGGCGTTAATCTGCCGGTTACCGTGACAAGGCAGCCGTACGCACATCTGGAGCCCGCGGAAAGTCCCGAGCTGTTTGAGCCGGGCCGGTTTCCGGTCTGGATCGATATTGCCGCAAACGCGTACGGCTTCCCGCGCATGGGAGACGTGCCCGGCGTGAAGATCGGCAGTCACGACTACGGCGCTCCCACCTCGCCGGACATCGTAGATCGCGAGGTGCGTGACCGCGACCGCGCGACGATTTTGGACTATTCAGCGCGGCGCTTCCCGAAACTGGGCCGCTCACTCGCCTACGAGAAGGTATGCCTGTACACGGTCACACCCGATAATGACTTCATTATCGGCGCGCTGCCCAGCCACGAACGGATAGTTCTGATCAGCGCGTGCTCTGGTCATGGGTTCAAGTTTACGCCGCTGTTGGGGGAGATCGCGGCATGCCTGGCGACCGAATCCGATAGGAAGATCGACCTTACGCGCTTTCGGCTATCTCGGTTCGCCGGGAACGATTGAACACGTTGTCGCGTTAATATCGTGTGAAGGTTTCTCCTCCCGCGACAGGCGCTTCCCAAATCAAATCCACAAAAAGAAAAACGGATTGAATTTGCAATGCCCATAGAAAAGTTACTTTGCGGCCTGGTTATCGGCCTGCTGCTAATAGGCTCGCGCCCGTGCCGCGCCGAAGGCGCTTCGGCGCCCGAATTCAAGGCGCCGCCGCCATCCTCTATGGTGGATTTCAGCGGCACGCTGGAAATGCCCGCCGGTAAGCACGGATTCCTTAAGAACACCAAGGACGGACACTTCGCCTGGACCGATGGAACGCGAGCGCGATTCTGGGGCATCAACGTCTCCAGTACCCGCCTTGACATTCCGCCAAAGCAGATCGAGGCGGTGGTCGAAACGTTCGCCCGAGCCGGCATGAACATGGTGCGACTGGAGGCGATCGATAACCGCAACTGCCTCCTCGGCAAGCCCGAATCGCCGGATTCGCTCCACTTCGATCGCCACTATTTAGACTGTCTGGACCGCTGGATGGATTCTCTTCGCCGCCACGGTATCTACTACTATCTAGACCTGCTGGACTTCCGCACTTTCAAAACGGGCGATGGGGTGCTTAACGCGGAGACGTTCGACCGCGGCGCGCGGCCCTACGCACTCTACGATCGGTTTCTAATTTCGCTGCAAAAAGACTACGCGACGAAGCTGCTGACGCACCGAAACCCGTACTCGCGCCTCCGCATCGTAGACGATCCGGCCTTCGCCCTTGTGGAGATCTGCAACGAGCATGGCTTTTTCCTCTATCCGGAGAAACTGGAAAGCCTGGTCGAGCCCTATGCGACAGACCTGCTGGGCCGTTGGAATGATTGGCTGCTCGCGCGGTACCTGGGCCGCGCACAGCTTGCGGCGAGTTGGGGAAGCTCCGAGGGCCAGCCGGTGCTGCGCGAGGAGGAAGATCCGGAGCAGAAAACGGTCGCCCTGCCGCTGCTGGCTACGAACCTGGCGGATAGGAGCGGGCCGGACGCGACGGCTGCACGGCGAGCGCCGGCTCGACTGAGGGATGGGGTGGAGTTCCTCTCATTCGTTCAGCGCGAGTACTTTCGCGAAATGCGCGACTACCTGCGCTCTATTGGTGTGCGAATTCCCGTTACCGCCGTGGTATCGAGCGACGTCGCGCCCGACGTCGCCTCCGTGGCGCAGGAGTGCGATTTTACCTCTGAGAACTGGTACGG